>JAUUYJ010000082.1 GCA_030588275.1 Candidatus Zixiibacteriota bacterium
AAAACTAAAGAGAGCCAGAACACATATCTTTGAGATCAACTTCCTCTTCGGTTCCATTTAATACTCCTGCCAATGGCGGTTTGCCAAAACCAAAAGACCGATCAACAGCCAGTACATAACCCACGAAGTCCCCCCATAACTGACGAACGGAAGGGGCAACCCGGTTACCGGCATCAGTCCCAATGTCATCCCAATGTTAACCACCATCTGGAAAAAGATAATCGTCACCGCACCCCATGAAACCAAAGCCATATATTTTGAACGACACCGAGCCGCTATCTTGAGACCACGATAAACGACAACGCCAAACAGAGTAATAACCGCCAAGCCACCTAAAAACCCGAGTTCTTCACCCAACACCGAAAAGACAAAATCGGTATGCCTGACCGGTAAGTATTCGAGACGAGTTTGCGATCCGTCCAAAAACCCTTTTCCCAAAAGTCCGCCGGAGCCGATTGAGATAATCGCCTGAATTATTTGATACCCCGCCCCTTGAGGATCACGACCGGGATCAAGAAAAATCAAGATTCGCAACTTTTGGTATTCGGCCAATCGATTCCAGACCACCGGTGTTAGCATTCCAAAGAGCAAATTAGACAGCATGGCAAAAAGGGTAAAGAGCCGACCGGGGCGTTCGATGTATAGCATCATAAGCAGGAAAATAAAATAGATCACCCAGGCGATCCAATGTGAGGCGGCCACCATCGAAACTAATGGAGAAACAATCAGCGCTAACTTCAAAGGTGAGAGCCCGCCAAAAAACCAGAGCGAAAAAAGTAGAACAAAAAACACCAGAGCGGTCCCCAAATCAGGTTGGCGCAGTATTAACCCGACCGGTAGAGCAACAATGATCGCCGGAATTACCACCCACCAAAACGATCCTTCCATCTTTTTGGTATAGGCAAAAAATCTGGATAGAGCCATCAACACCGCAATCTTGGCAAACTCTGATGGTTGCAAATTTATCGGCCCTAACTTGAACCAACTGGCCGCACCACCCTGACGAGATCCAAAAAACAAAACGGCCAGCAGTAGAATAAAGATCAATATGTAAAACAGATATGAGGCGAAATCGTAAAAACGTGGTGGTAAAGAAATGGTAATCATAAAACCGATTAAAGCCGCCCCCAGCCAGATCATCTGCTTGATGTAATGGGCCTGCGATCCGGCATCACCGGTATAATACTGGGCCGAAAAAATCAGAATGATGCCAAAGACCGATAGCAGAAAGGCGGCCACAATCAATTTCCAATCAATCCCTTGAAAAATTGTCGTACCCATTCTTATTCGTCCGCCGTCACGGCGATCGCTTCCTTCGGAATTAATTTCTTATCAAGATACGCTTTGATAATATTTCGTACCGCCGGTGCCGCCCAATCCGATCCATCCCCCGCATTCTCAATTATGACACATGCAACAATAATTGGATTTTCAGCCGGAGCAAACCCGACAAACCAGGAGTGATTTTCACCATGCGAATTCTGAGCCGTACCGGTTTTCCCAGCCATTACCACTCCGGGAATTTTTGAACCACGAGCCGTCCCATGCTCACCCTGCCCAACCGCAACCAATGCTTCATTTAAAATTTCCAGCGTTTTTTTTGAAAATGGCAGAGTATAGGATAGCTCCCCCCCCATCATCGTCTCCCTTTGGTCGGGAGTAATCGACGAACGAAGCAGATGGGGGCGATACACTCGTCCCTCATTAGCTAACCCACAGAAAAACTGAGTCAGTTGTAATGGAGTTGTTAAGATCTCTCCCTGCCCAATGGACAGGTTCAGCATCATCCCACCGGTCCACCGACTACCAACGGGGCGCTTATCATACCATTGTTTGTTGGGAACGTTACCGGATGCTTCCTGAGGAAGATCAATACCGGTTTTTTTTCCAAACCCACACAATTTGGAATAGTTATAATATTCTTCCAGACCTAGCTTAAGGCCAAGCTGATAAAAATACACATCACACGACTGCTCAATGGCACCAATCAAATTAAGACGGCCATGCCCACTCCGTTTCCAGCAATGAAAAATGCGATTGCCAATGCGATAGCCGCCGGTACAAGATTCAGGGAAAACGCTGTTGCGATCAATTAACCCCAGCTCCAAACCAGCTCCAGCCACAACCAGCTTGTAGGTTGATGCGGGTGGATAAAGTCCATCGAGGGGGCGATTCAAAAGAGGGTTGGTCGTATCGGCCAAAATTGATTGCCATAAACTGTCCAGTATAACCGTCGAAAAAATATTAGCATCATTGGATGGATTGCTCACCAGAGCCAGAACCTCACCATTGCGCGGATCAATCGCCACCGCCGCACCGCAACAAAACTGACCAAACGATTCGGTCGCCACCTTCTGAATATCAAGGTCAATGGTTAAAACCAGATCGGCACCATGCTCTTCAAGGCGCCCCGGTTCATCTTCAAGGACTCCAAGAATCTGACCGGAGGCGGCGATTTCGAGATACTGTGTCCCCTCAAGCCCTCGCAGATCGCGATCATAATATCTTTCAATACCTGACTTGCCAATCATTGTGCCGCTTCGATAAACAGACCGGTCCAGCTTTTTTATCTCGTCAAACGAGATCTCCCCGATATGCCCGGTAAAACATTCACCACCAAATTCGGACCGATACTGTCGAGCCTGCGCCTTACGGTACACCGCTCCGGGAAACATTTCATTCTGCTCTTCCAAAATAGCCACAACATCAAAATCGACATCCCGCTTTATTGCCGATGGCTGGTACCGGCCGGTCATGTTCTTTTTTACGCGCCGATCAATGACCTCCTCGGTCACTCCCAATAGCTCCGATAGCTTTTTCTTGGTGTCGTTTTTTCTAACTTCGACTGGGACCACCGAAAGAGTATAGGAGGCTCGGTTATCGACTAAGACACGCCGTTCCCGATCAAAAATCTTTCCCCGGACCGGAGTAACCGGTTGAATCCTGATCCGATTATTTTCCGACTGAGTATATAAAACCTGGTGACGAAAAGTTTGGAGATAAAAGAGGCGCCCGGCCAGAAGGGTCATAAAGAATGCGCAAAAAACCAACCCAAGAATAAACCGCCTTTGGATACTTAGTCGTCCACCGGACATGGCTAAAACATCGCCCTGATTTTTTGATACGAGAACCGCCCACTCTGCATCATAAAAAACAGACCTCCGATGATCCCCGAATAAATCACTCCCGGCAATGAGACGGTCAAAAATCCGGTCAGAAACTCAGTTATTCCGGAAGTTTTGTAAATCAACAGATACGGGATGGAGTAAAACAACAGACCGATGGAGATAAATATTACCCGATTTTTTATCGATTCCAAATTAAACTGAGCTCGAAATATCGACGTTGCCAATCCCAGACCGGCCAATAGTAAAATATGGACTCCCATGTGGGAGGGATCGTATGAGTCGAAAACAAGTCCGGCGATAACCCCAAACCAAAGTGAGACAAAAACCGGTTTATTCAAGGCCAGGAGAATAACGATCAGGGGCGCGACAAAAATTTCCACACCGGCGATTGAAAACAGCTGATGCTCATGAGGTCGAAAAAAGGCAATCACAAAAAGATAAACCGAATACGGTATCAACTGCAATAGATTTTGGACTATCCTCATCAGTCACTCTCCCCGGTTCGCACCAAAATATACAGCTCGTCGAGGCCGTTGAAATTAACTGCCGGGGCGATCTTAATATTGTAGAAAAATTCTTTCTCAGGGATTTCCGCCGACGCGACCGTTCCCAAAATCAGCCCTTCGGAAAAATACCCGCCTAAACCGGATGCGATGACCGTATCACCGACCAAAACATCTCCCTGACTAGGTAAATTATCCAGGTACATGCCCCGTTTCAGGTTGTAGCGAATGATTCCCATCTCGCGACTCCGCTTCAGGCGAGCCGCAACCCGGCACCGGGGTTCGGTCAAAAGATAGACGATGGAATAGTCGGAAAAAACCTGGCCGATCCGACCGGCCACACCATTTCTGGTCACAACCGTTTGGTTGACTCGGACCGAATCGACTTCACCACGATTAATCCTGACCGTATTCGGAATTCCCGAACCAAAAATGAAACTTATTTCGGCAGGAAGAAGGCGATAATTGACCGGCGGTTCAAATCCCAAAAGGACCCGCAGGCGACGATTTTCTTCACGAGCATCATCACTTAATTGCAATCGAGTGGTTAGGGAGACAAGTTCAGCATTTAGCTGGGCGTTATTGTGGGCTGCATCGGTTAGAATTTTCATTCCCCGGTCAAACAGCTCACCGGGGAGATAGAAAATTTTTGAGGGTAAAAATGAAAGATACCCCGCAACGCTCTGCCCCGAAAAAAGAATTGCCAGTCCAATAACAGCGACAGCAACGATGTGGAAAATAATTTTCCTGTCTCTTAATCCGGAAGGTCGCCAGTCCATTGGCTCAAGCTCGAATCATATTGTGCGATTATTCGACCGAATCCAGGATCGAAAGCAGTTCACCCGGTGAATTGACAGTCATCAATTTCTCCCGGTTCTCTTCAGATTTCATAATGTACGACAGTCGAGCCATAACGTTGAGATGGGCACCGATGGCATCTTCCGGAGCCGAGATCAGGAAAAAGACAAAGACCGGCTTCTTGTCCATCGCGTCAAATTCGATCCCCTGGTCACTTCTGCCAAAGGCAATCACGATTCCCTTGGTTGCTTTGGTCTTGGCATGCGGAAAGGCAACGCCGTACCCGATGCCGGTTGTCACCATGTTCTCCCGATGAATAATATCTTTGAGCAATTCGTCACGGTCCTTGACCAATGGTGAAACCGCCGCTAGATCGACCAATTCCTCGATCACCTCTTTTTTGGTCGTCCCCTTCAGTTCAAAGGAAACCAATGATTCATCGCAAAACTTAGAAAGCTTCATTATTTCTCCACCCATTTTCCAACCGGTATGGTCACCGCCGGAACCATCCGACACCGCCACCCGGGAGAGCATTAATATTATTACTCGCTGTACACTCCCATACGGCGATATTTCAAAATTCTATTTTTAAGCAACTCGGCCGGCTCCAACTGATCTACCTCCTCGAGACTCTTGAGGATATAACCTTTGAGATTCCGGGCCGTCATTTCCGGGTCGCGATGCGCCCCACCTTCTGGTTCGGGAATGAGTCCATCAATCAGACCGAGAGCCTCAACATCCTTGGCGACAAGCTTCAATGCCTCAGCCGCTTCCGGTGCTTTGGCCGCATCCCGCCACAAAATTGCCGAACATCCTTCCGGCGAGATCACTGAGTACCAGGAATTTTCCAGCATAAAAACACGATCACCAAGACCAATTCCGAGAGCACCACCGGAAGCCCCCTCACCAATTATGGTAATAATAATTGGTACTTCAAGGTTAGCCATTTCTCTGAGGTTACGAGCAATCGATTCCGCCTGTCCCCGCTCTTCGGCACCGATTCCGGGGAACGCACCGGGTGTATCAATCAGAATAATGATCGGTCGGCCAAATTTGTTCGCCATATGCATACAGCGCAACGCTTTTCGATATCCTTCAGGATTAGCCATACCAAAATTGCGATGCAGTTTGCTTTTTGTATCTCGCCCCTTCTGTTGTCCGATAAACATAACCGGTCGGCCATCAATTCGGGCAAAGCCGCAAACCATCGCCTTATCGTCGGCAAAATACCGATCGCCATGAAGCTGAACAAAATCGGTCGAGATCATTTTGATATAATCCAGCGTATAGGGTCGCTTGGGATGGCGAGCCAGTTGCACCCGTTGCCAGCGACTCAATTCGGCAAAGATATTATCCTGGAGTTTCTTGAGTTTACCTCGAAGCGATTTTATTTCGCTATCCAACTCAATATTTTCCGCCTGGCTGAACTCAACCATATCGGAAATTTTCTTTTCCAAATCCAGAATCGGCTTTTCAAAGTCGAGATATGGCCCTTCAATCATGACGACTCCCTTCCCGACCATTTTTTTTCAAATACATGAGCCTAAATCTAAACAAAATTGCGAAAATTACAACCATAAAAACGGCTAAAATCGTGACCACCACCTGCTTGTTAAAGATAAACATTGCTCCCGAAAAAACGGCAAAGAAACCGGATAAAATATAGAAGAGCCAAACCACCTGAAGCTTGCTCAACCCGGATGCCGCCAAATAATGAAACAGGTGACGGTTATCAGCTCGGTAGAACCGCCCGCCCGAAAGGGTTCGACGAATAAAGGAGACAACCGTTTCGGTAATCGGAATAGCCAGAGCCAGAATCGGAACAAATACGGCCGCCGTCGTGTAGGATTTAATCGGAAACAGAAGCGAAATTACTGCAAATATGTACCCCAGAAAAAGGGAACCGGAGTCTCCCATAAAAATCCGGGCCGGATATTGATTGAAATACATAAAGGCCAAAGATATCCCAATAATAGCGGTACAGAAAACAACCACCGTTGTCAAATTAAAGTAGATTCCGATCAGAAGAAGTGGCAAAGCGGCCATCGCCGAGACACCAGCCGCCAGTCCATCCAACCCGTCGATCAGGTTGATGCAGTTTATGATTCCAACAATCCAGATCATCGTCACTGGAAACGACATATAGCCCAACTCGGTCGGCCCCACAAACGGAATAAACAGAATCGTAATCTGAAGGCCACCCAAGTATAAAACCGCCCCAGCCGCAATCTGCATTACCAGTTTCCCCAGCGCGGGCAACTCCGAGAGATCATCCAAAAGGCCGGTCAGAAAAATTATTATCCCTCCGGCAAAGATATGATAATGAAACTTCCCTAATTCCAGAGATAAAGCCGGGAAACGAAAATAGGCGAAAGCGACCGCCGCCCAAAAGCCCAAAAACAGAGCTATCCCCCCAAGATTGGGAGTCGGAAAACGATGCCTCTTATGCTCACCGGGGAGGTCCAAAAAACCAAAGCGAAGGCAAAGCGAAATAATCGCAGGAGACAAAATGAAAGTCGCCCCGGCCCCAATGGCAAAAATAATAAAGGTATTGATCCAGTTCACTTTTTGAATCTAAGCAATTCCAGCCCGAATGACAACAAACAGTTGGTCACCAGAGCAGGAAAAATCACTACTAATTTGAGAACCGAATGATGCTTGACAAAAAATCTCCAAATCGAATGGTGATGCCACCAGATCCGCCTGAAGCGGTAATTTTGGGTCGCATGCTCCCAGCCATGAGCACCAACCGCTGAGGGAACAAACAGAGTTTTGAGACCAGCTTGAGACAGCCTCAGACACAGATCGGTATCCTCGACATAAAGAAAAAATCGCTCGTCAAATTGACCAAGTTTTTTAAACAGCCCAGCCTCAATCATGACAAAAGCGGCGGCGGTCGCATCAACAACCGTATTGGTTTTGAAATCACCATGAGTATATTCCGAAGCGGCCTTCTTTGAAACCCATTTTAAAAGAGACTTGCGCGAAAAGAATAGATTGTACAGGGTCGGAAAACGCCGACAGGAAGCTTGAAACAGTCCGTCATTTGAAATTAATCGCCCGGCAGTCATACCAACCTTCCGGTTATCGACCAATGCCTGATGCAATGCCGATAAGGAGTCCGGTTGGACAATAACATCAGGATTTAGAAATACCAAAAATAGTCCCTGTGCCGCTCCTGCCCCAAGATTACAACCAGCCGCAAATCCGACGTTTTTTTCCGATTGAAGTTTTTTGATAATCAGATTATCGAATCGATCAGGATAAACTCGGCCTGGCTCAACCGGATTTTCCACCAAAATAACTTCCAACGCCTCTGGCAATTTGGGAAAGGTAGAAGTCGCAATCGCTTTCAAGCAGGACTCGATAACTTTTTCGGAACGATGGCAAACTATAATTATGGACAAAACTGGTTCGTGGCTCAAAACAGGTCACATTTTCCTATAATTTTCCACGCATTGCCGCCAAACGTAACCACCAGACCATCCAGATCGCTTCCCGGACTATCTTCTTGGACATTTTCGAGGTACCCAATTCACGGTCGGCAAAAATAATCGGAATCTCTTTGATTGAAAAACCGCGCACCTTGGCCCGCATCGTCATCTCAATCTGAAAGGTATAACCGTTCGATTTAACCTTGTCGAGCTCAATCGCCTCAAGCACTTCGCGGCGGAAACATTTGAACCCACCGGTAGCATCACGTACCGGCAAACCAGTTATAAGACGAGAATAAACATTGGCAAAATATGAGAGCAACAGCCGCGACATCGGCCAATTAACAACATTGACCCCTCTGATATAACGTGACCCTAAAACAAGATCGTACTCCTTGATCTCTACCAGAAAATCTTTCAGATAGATCGGGTTGTGCGAAAAGTCGGCATCCATCTCAAAAATATAATCGAATTTTTTATCGATCGCCCACTTAAAGCCATGTATGTAGGCGGTCCCTAAGCCAAGCTTCCCGGCCCGATGCTCGACAAAAATCCGGTCATTATCAGTCGCCATTCGATCGACGATATCGCCGGTTCCATCGGGCGAATTGTCATCGACAATCAGGACATTGATCCGAGGATCAACCTCCAGAACCTGACCAACGATATTTTCGATATTCTCTTTTTCATTAAATGTCGGGAATATAATCAAAGCCCGTTTGGTATCATCAGTCATCTGTTTTCTCCAGCATCACTTCCATATTCTGTTTCCTACCCCGCTTGTCGGAGCATCATATTTATTAATACCCCGTTTACTGGGGTTTTCGTTCCATCAATTGTGAACAACCAATCATCAATCCGACGACCAAAAGGCCGGAATAAGTTAATACTTTCCCCAACCGCTGGGTTTCAGAAATGTAAGCAAACTCAACCTCATGCTCCCCAGCCGGAACAACCACGCCACGAAACGCCCCATTGGTTCGCAACACTTCCACTTCGGCACCATCAACAAACCCTTTCCAGGCCGGATACCAGTTGTCGGCGAGTACCAAAAGGCCATCATTTTCAGATCGGGTAGAAATCACAATCCGATCATTCTCATAGCTATCTATTTCGACCAAATCGCCGTTAACCTGAAGGCTGTCGGCCATTGGCACAAAACCGGGATCGGCCATAACCACTGCCACATTTTTGGGGTCGAAGTTCGGACTCAAGACAATTGCATCAACCCGCTTCTCATCCGGTTCAACTATGAAGTTGTGGACAAATCGCGCCCTTGGACTGACATTCAGGTTTTCATAAACTCGATATCGCCCGGTATTGTGTAGCTCAGTTAGGTGAAAACTATCCATATCTTTTTTGCTAAGTTGTGATGCCTGCGGGAGCAAAAGATAGCGAGTATTAGTTATACTCATCAGATTTGGATTAAATGTGTTGCGCATCTCCGTCCCGCCCAAGAGAGAATAGAACCAGCGTGGTTCGTTACCATGACGGGAAGT
>JAUUYJ010000313.1 GCA_030588275.1 Candidatus Zixiibacteriota bacterium
AAAACAATTCTGCTCTCGACCCATATTCTGCAGGAGGTCGAAGCGGTTGCCGACCGGGTTATCTTGATAAGCGAAGGGCAACTGGTTTTTGACGGGACACCTGCGGAACTGGCCGGGGCCGGATCGCTGGAGGATGCTTTCTATCGCCTGACCGGACAAAGCCGGGATACCGCAATGGCTGACGATGCCACCATCAACAATGATGGGGGGGATGCGTCATGAATTTTCTCAAACTAAATTGGAATATTATTCTGACGATTGGCAAGCGCGGTTTGAAATCATATTTCAACAATCCGACCGGCTACCTCTTTATCACTCTCTTTATTTTTCTCTCCGCCGCCGCCGCCTTCTGGCAGGAACGATTTTTTGCCGAGAACCTCGCCAACCTCAATCAACTCAACATGGTTTTCCCCTTATTACTTCTCTTTTTTATTCCGGCTCTAACGATGAATGTCTGGTCGGAAGAAAAGAGACAAGGGACCGATGAACTGCTCTTGACCTTACCCGCTTCCGATCTGGAAATTGTTTTAGGGAAATATCTTTCGGTTCTGGGGATCTATACTGCATCGGTGCTTCTATCGTTTAGCCATGTGTTTGTTCTATATTGGCTGGGCTCACCCGATTTGGGTTTGATGATTTCCAACTATATCGGATTTTGGCTGTTGGGCTCCGCTTTGCTGGCGGTCGGGATGCTGGCATCATTATTGTCATCAAACGGCACCATCAGTTTTATCCTCGGCGGACTGTTCTGCTCCATTGTGATCTTTGTCGGGTCGATGGATTGGCTTATCGGTGTATCATTTAAGGGGGCGCTTGAGTCACTTTCGATCTTCCCGTACTTTGGCGATTTCTCCCGAGGCATGATCTCACTATCCGGCCTGCTATATTTTGCTCTGTTGGGTGGGGCGATGCTTTATCTCAATATTGTTATTATTGGTCGTCGCCATTGGCCGGTTGCATCCGGCGGATTAAAAATGTGGACGCATCACGCCATCCGAGCCGGTGCCCTGTTTGTCGCCATTGGGTCGTTGGTATTTATCTTTTTGCAATTGCCGCTGAGAATTGATGCCACCGCTGAAAATTTACATTCTCTTTCGGATGAAACCAGACATTTGATTAAGACAATGCCTGAGAATCGCCCGGTTTTAATCCAAGCCTTCATCAGCCCGGAAGTGCCCCGAAATCTGGTAGAAACCCGCACCAACATCATCAGTAAACTGCGCGAAATTGCCGCCATCGGTGGTGACCATGTGCAGGTTCTTTTGCATGATACCGAACCGTATTCAGAAACGGCTCGTGATGCGAGGGAAAAATTTGGGATCGTGCCCCGTGAGATGATGGTTTCCAGTTCGGCCCGAACCGCTTCTGCTTCGGTCTTTATGGGGATCGCCTTTACCAGTGGAGCGGAAGAAGAGGTTATCCGATTCTTCGAGCCCGGTTTCCCGGTCGAATATGAATTGATGCGCACAATTCGAGTTGTTACACATACTGAGCGGAAAAGAATCGGTATTATCAGTAGTGCGATCAAGCTGTTTGGAGATTTAAACTACCAAACCGGATCGCGTGTACCTCCCTGGCGCATCGTGGCGGAGTTGGAAAAACAGTACGATGTTGTAATGGTTAATCCAGCCGATGAAATCGCATCAGACATTGATGCTCTTTTGGTAACGTTGCCGTCATCTTTGCCTCAGGATCAGATGGATTGGTTGGAAGCATATCTGAAATCTGGTCGTCCGGCTTTGCTTTTGGTTGATCCGATGCCGCTTTTTGAAATCTCACTGTCACCGGTGATCCCGGCGGGAACCCAGACCAACCCGTTCATGCAGAATCAGGGACAGCAACCTCCACCCAAAGGGGATATTGGTCGTTTTATGGCCAACATAGGAGTTGGCTGGGACCCGACGACCGTTATCTGGGACGCCTACAATCCGCATCCCAACTTAGCATCGCTTCAGCAGGAAATTATTTTTGTTGGTCCCGGTAACCAAAATCGTGAGGCGTTCAACAACAGTAATTCGGCCAGTTCTGGCTTGCAGGAAGCGGTGATGCTTTACCCCGGTTCACTTGGTCCAACCGGAATATCGACGATTATGTACGAACCTTTGATTCAAACCGGGACCGTTGCCGGAGCGCACCAATGGTTCAATCTGGTTCAGCGCGGATTTTTTGGAATGCAACTGAAATCCCGACTGAAACGCGTTCCGACCGGTGCATCGTACACTCTGGCGGCTCGCTATAAAGGTCTAATCGACAACGCCGGTCAATCTACTGCCGGAACAATCGATCTGATTGTCATCGCCGATATTGATTTTATTTCAGAACAGTTTTTTCAGATTCGAGACCGGGGAATCGCCAGCTATAATTTTGATAACATCACCTTTTTCTTAAACTGTATAGATATTCTGGCCGGGGATGAATCATTCGTCGATCTGCGCAAAAAGCGAATCCATCATCGGACCTTGACGTCGGTTGAAGCGCGTACCGAAGAATATATTCAGAGACGACTCCGGCAGGAAACCGATGCTGAGACCCAAGCCCAGCAGGCGTTGTCCGAAGCTCAGGCAAGGCTTGATGAAAATGTCGCGACGATCCGAAGCCGCACCGATCTGGATGAGCAGACCAAGCAGATCATGACCAAAAATCTTCAGGAGGTGGAAACGCGCCGCTTTGAAGGGATCAAAAAGGGAATTGAGTCTAGGAAGGAAGCGACTATGGCGGACGGTCGAGAAGAGATGGAGATGGCGATCAAAGCTATTCAGAGTGGAATAAAAACGCTGGCCGTTTTGTTGCCGCCGGTGCCGGTCTTCATTATGGGGGTTGTTATTTTTATTCGCCGTCGCCGCCGTGAAAACGTAACTGCCCAAGCATCAAGATTGGTGAGGAAGTAAG
>JAUUYJ010000165.1 GCA_030588275.1 Candidatus Zixiibacteriota bacterium
AATATACTTTAGATTAAAGTTTGTTTGATTGCAACAATTATTCTGATCAGGCACCAATCTTCAAAGTCAACACCACTATTCATCCCACCAGTAACCAGCTCCATAACCAATTCTAACCAAACAAACCGTTTGCCCAACGTCAGAGCAACCGTTATCGTAGAATCAATGCAACCGACACATCTATATCTATCCCTCGCCGTTGCTACCTTAGCGGTTAGCTGGGCGGCGGTTATAATTCGGATGGCCGACGCCGACCCGATCTCGACCGCATTTTATAGGCTCGCCTTCTCAGTTGTCATATTATTACCGTTTTCCTCAAAAGGGTTGTGGCAATCTCTGAGAAAATTATCCCGAAACGATCTTTGGCGCTTAACCTTGGCCGGCATCGCGCTTGGATTGCATTTCGCCACCTGGATCAGTTCGCTTAAATATACGTCGATCTCAAGCTCGGTTATCATTGTCTCGACCCAACCGTTTTTTGTCGCCCTTTGCGAAGCCTGGCTATTTAAAGAAAAAATCTCCCGCCGAGCCGTAATCGGGATGACGCTTGCCTTCGGCGGGATGATCATCATCTCCATGTCAGATTTTCAACTTGCCGGGGATGCTTTATGGGGTGATGGACTGGCTCTGATTGGCGCTATTTGCGCCGGGATATATCTGTTGATTGGCCGGTCTATCCGGCAAAAGCTGGATAACAGGCATTACATCCTCCCGGTTTACGCCGTCGCCGCGCTGACCCTTTTGATTATCGGGCTGTTTAACCACTCTCCATTATCTGGATTTTCAAATCAGACCTGGCTCTGCTTTTTGCTATTGGCACTGATCCCGAATGTTATCGGCCATTCGCTTTATAATTATCTGCTCAAATTTATGCGAGCTCACTTGGTTGGCATCACGATCCTTGGCGAACCGGTTGGGGCGACGATTCTGGCGGCGGTCATCTTTTCTGAGTATCCTGAAACGGCGACATACATTGGCGGCGTTTTGATCCTCACCGGGATATTTTTGGCGTTAAAACGGGCTAAAAGTGATACCAAACTCCCTGAAACCGCTTGATTTTTCCGATCATTTGCATAGATTACAACGCTTGAAAAAAAAGAGAAATTAAGAAAATAATTGGTCAAATATGGGGCAGTAGCTCAGTTAGGGAGAGCGGTACGTTCGCAACGTATAGGTCGACGGTTCGAGCCCGTTCTGCTCCATTTAATTATCGGCGATCCGGACAGATTTTTAATTTACGGATCGTGCGACCAATAAGTGAATTTGAAATGGGCTGATATCGGTCGGTCTCTTTGTGGGTCCTGTGCAACGACTGTCTGCCGAACCCCGTCAGGACCGGAAGGTAGCAGCGGCAGGCATTGCAGTGGTGTGATACAGTTTCGCTTACATCGTTGGCCGGCCGGTATCAGCCCAAAACGAATCATTGATTCCCGGTTGTAAATTATGGCATATCAAGTATTAGCCCTAAAATATCGACCCCTTCTTTTTGATGACCTCATCGGTCAGAGTCATATCAGCCAAACATTATCAAAAGCGGTCGAAACCGGGCGCATCGCCAACGGATATCTCTTTACCGGTCCACGCGGAACCGGCAAAACAACCTCGGCTCGCATCCTGGCCAAAGCGCTCAATTGTGTCGAAGGGCCAACCGCAACCCCATGCAACAAATGTCCGATATGCAATGAAATAACCGCCGGTTCGTCACTTGATGTCCTTGAAATTGATGCCGCCTCCAACACTGGTGTTGACGACATCCGTACGCTGAGAGAAAACATCCGCTACCTCCCGACTTCGGGAAAAAAACGGGTCTTCATCATTGATGAAGTCCACCGTCTCTCCGGCTCCGCCTTTGATGCATTGTTGAAAACGCTTGAAGAACCGCCCGCCCATGCCCTGTTTATTTTTGCCACCACCGAACCGCACAAAGTCCCCCAAACGATTCTGTCCCGAACCCAACGGTACGATTTCCGCCGGGTGACGACAGCGATGCTGGCTGAGCATCTGCAGAATTTAGCCAATAAAGAAAAAGTTGAGATCGACAAAGAAGCTCTGTTTCTGATCGCCCGCAAAGGGGAAGGATCGGTTCGTGATGCTCTGTCATTGATGGACCAGATGATCGCGGTCGCCGACGGCCCGATCAGTCTGGAGCAAACCTCCCGGACTCTGGGAGTTGTCGATCGCAAGATATTTGAAAAACTGCTTGAGATCATTGCCGCCGGAAAAACCGAGCCGATTTTCGATTTGGTAAAAGTTCTGTTTGAATCGGGGGTCGATTCAGCCGATTTTGTCAACGATTTCATAAGTTACCTGAGAAATCTTCTGATCCAAAAATCAACCAGCGATCCGGCAGGACTTCTTGATATTTCGGAATCGGAAAAAGAGGCACTCGTCCGGCAAGCATCATTTTTCAGCGAAACAGATATCCTCAGGATGATCCAGATATTAGCCGACCTCCTGGGCAAATTGAAAATCGGTTACGACGAGCGGATTTTTTTGGAGATTGCTCTGGTACGACTGGCCCGGATGGAAGCAAGCATCACTCTTCAGGAAGTTATTCAACGGCTCAAACAGCTGTCCGCTAACCAACCGGCACCAGCATCGGGAAATATGTTTGATAACCTCAAACCGCCCCATGCCGCCAGACCTGCAAACAGCCAACCAACGACATCGTACCGGCGCCCCAGCCAACCTGCGCAGTCTTCGCCAACTCCCCCACCCCAGCCACCGCCACCACCCACATCCCCTACTTCCTGCGCTCCCCCCCCTTTTCAACAAGCGCCAAGACCGGCAAACGATCAAATTATTCCGGGACAACCGATCAACCTGCCGCGTGTTCAGATGGGCTGGAGCGGTTTTCTGGACCTGTTGAAAAAGAGAAAACAGATGTTGGCATCGATGCTGTCTGAGGGAAAAGTTTCTGATGTCACCGATAACAAAATTACGGTTTCATTTGCGCCCACCAACATTACTAACAAACAGGTCGCGCAAAAACCAGATGCAGTTGCGGTGATAGAAGAAACTCTGCGTGAACATTTCAATATAGCGATTCGTATCAACTTTCAGATCGACGCCTCGGTCAAACCGCCACCGGTTGCCAGCGAACCTTCGGCTGGCTTGGAAGCGGTCAACACCGAAGATTTGTTTTCAAGCGACCCGGACCTGAAGAAAATGGTCGAACAGATCGACGGTGAAGTAATCGGCAAAAAGAAAATAGAAGAGTAATTTAAATAATTGAAGGAGGTCTGAAATGGCCAAGGGAATGGGCGACATGATGAAACAGGTCGCTAAAATGCAACGGAAGATGGAAGAGATTCAGGCCGAGCTGGGCCAAAAGACGGTCGAAGGATCATCCGGCGGCGGCATGGTTATAGTTACCGCCAATGGCAATCAGGACATCATCTCAATCAAGATTGAAAAAGAGGTCGTTAACCCGGAAGATGTCGAAATGCTTGAAGACTTGATTCTCTCGGCTGTCAATCAGGCGCGCGAAAAAGCGGCCGAATTGCAATCGGAATCAATGGGTGGCCTGACCGGTGGACTCAATATTCCCGGATTGCCCTTTTAAATGTACCAATCATCCGAATCATTAGGCCGCTTGGTTTCGGTTTTATCCCGCATGCCAGGAATTGGCCGCAAAACGGCCGGGCGGCTCGCTTTTTATATTCTGAAAATGAGTCGCGAGGAAGCAAAAGAACTGGCCGATGCCGTTTTGGAAGTCAAAGAAAAAGTCGGCAATTGTTCGGTCTGCTTTAATATATCCGAGAACGATCCTTGCAACATCTGCACCGATCAACGGCGTGACAAGTCGATCATTTGCGTCGTCGAGGAAGCCTCCGATATTATCGCGCTGGAAAAGGCGGAAGAGTTCAACCCGGCCTACCACGTTCTCGGTGGTCGCCTCTCCCCTCTCGATGGGATCGGCCCGGATGATTTGAACATCAAATCGTTGTTTGCCAGACTTGATGGATCGGTATCCGAAGTTATCATCGCCACCAACCCGGATGTTGAAGGTGAAGCGACCGCTATGTATCTCAATAAATTAGTTACGCCCTTCGGCGTCAAAGTCACCCGTATCGCGCGTGGCCTTCCGGTCGGGGGGGATTTAGAATATGCCGACGGAGTTACTATCACGCGTGCTCTTCAGGGGCGACAGGAATTATAAGAAATTACCCTGTTTATCCGGGCACTTTTTAATAATATCGTGGTTTGGTTTAGTAATCGATTGATCGCATGTAAACCAAAATTTATTTGGATACCAACAAGGAGCCTGAATCATGGATTCTTTCTCAATTGAAGATATTGGGACATTAATTGCTGACATTTCAGCCGCCTATGGTCTGAAAATTATTGGCGCCATTGCCATCTTAGTTATTGGTCGGATGATCGCCGGAATTCTGACCAGAGTCGTTGCAAAACTCCTCAAAAAATCGAACACCGACGAAACGTTGACCAAATTCTTTACCCGGTTGACAAAAATCGCGCTCAATACATTCATTATGCTGGCCGCTCTTGGGACTCTCGGTGTCGAAACAACTTCATTCGTCGCCATCATCGGTGCCGCAGGTTTGGCGGTCGGTTTTGCTTTGCAGGGCTCCTTATCAAACCTTGCATCAGGTGTCATGCTGATTGCTTTTCGTCCCTTTAAGATTGGCGATTTTGTCGAAGCGGGTGGGACATCCGGATCGATCGAAGCGATTCAGATATTCAATACAATCATGAACACGCCTGATAATAAAATGGTGATCGTCCCCAACAGTAACATCACCGGCGGAAATATTATCAACTTTTCCGCGCGCGACACACGCCGTATTGACATGGTCTTTGGGATCGGTTACGATGACGACATCAGAAAGGCGAAAGATGTTCTGCTTCGTCTTGCCAATGAAGATGATCGTATCCTCAAAGACCCGGCCACGACAGTTGCCGTTTCGGAATTGGCCGACAGCTCGGTCAATTTTGTCGTACGTCCCTGGGTCAAGACAGCCGATTATTGG
Source organism: Candidatus Zixiibacteriota bacterium (assembly GCA_030588275.1). GTDB lineage: Bacteria > Zixibacteria > MSB-5A5 > GN15 > JAAZOE01 > JAUUYJ01. The sequence continues at coordinate 4,995 of JAUUYJ010000165.1, forward strand.
GGAGTCTTCTTTGACCTGACCGAAAAGGTGAAGCTGACCTTTGATGCTGAAGGTATCTCTATTCCTTATCCTCAGCAGGATGTCCACATGCATCAGGTCGATCCAAACGCCTAAGATGGAAAGCAATACGGAAAAATACACATCATGTGGGGCAGGAGTTTCGAGGAAAGCAATCTCTTGTCCCACTTGTAATCATAAGTCTAAGAATATTTCGCCGAGCAGTGGAATCTCCGGATATATTTTTGAGTTTATAAGTGCTGTCATCGCGGCCTGCATCATCATAACTTTGTCTCTTTAAAAAATCTATGCGTCGCAATTTTAAATTTCTATTCGATCCGGTTTTCTTGACCTCTCTGACTCTTTATACCCTAAACAACCTGACAATCGGTAGCCGAAGTTTTTTGACGCACCCATTTTTTGAAAACTACTTCAACGATCTGTTTCTCGTCCCGGTAATTGTGCCTGCCATACTGTTTGCTTCAAAGAGCATTGGAATCAGACAGGGTAACATGCCTCCATCGCTATTGGAAATCGCTTTGCCGTTGGCTGTCTGGTCAATAGCGTTTGAATTTGTTGGCCCGTTCTTTTTTTCAAAAGGAACCGCCGATATTTATGATGTCTTGTCATACTTCGTTGGTGGCATAATAAGCTGGCTCATCTGGAATCGGCGATGGCACTTTAATTCCCACCCCAAATAGATTGCACTGTCATTGCGATTGTATCCCGTCATTGCGAGGAGTCCAAAGGACGACGCGGCAATCTCTTAATAGTATTAACAATCTTTTGTAGGGGCCGGCAGGCTCGCCTGTTTCAAAAAGACCCGGCCCGCGGGGTACCACGACCAAGCTCGTTCAAGTCGTTATTTCCCCATAACTATAAATGCAATAAAGAGTACCAGCTAATTGGGTTCGGTCGTTCATATTTATGTTTTCACCCAACA
>JAUUYJ010000042.1 GCA_030588275.1 Candidatus Zixiibacteriota bacterium
CAAGGCAAAATATACACCCAACCGGAGCTGTACGACATCGCCTTCGACTTTCGGGATGTCCCACAGCAGGTCGATTTTCTACTCGACGTCGCCGGGGAACAGCTCGGGCGACCGGTACGGTCTGCCATCGAACTGGCCTGCGGCCCGGCCTACCATGCTCGCGAAATGGCTCGCCGATCTATCGGTGAAAAGAAATTCAGATCAGCCGGCCTCGATCTGGAACCGATGATGGTCGATTACACCAATGAGTTGGTCAAAAAAGATCAATTGATCTGCCCGATCCATCGGGGAGATATGCGAAGCTTCAAGTCGGACAAAAAGTTCGACCTGGTTTATATCCTGATGGCATCGTTCGCGCATCTGCGAACCAACCGAGACATCATCGAAAATTTTGACTGCGCCGCTAATCTACTAAACGATGGTGGCATCTATATTATCTCGACCGCCCACCCGCGTGATTTTTATGGTGAGGAAGACAAATCGACCCAGAACAATTGGGAGATGACGCGGGGCGATACTACCGTCGTTACCAGTTGGGGAGGTGAGGATGAACAGTTTGATCCTCTGACCGAACTGGATCAGGTGATCGTTTCCTTCGATGTAACATCACCTGAGGGGAGTTCTCGCTTTGAATTTCCCGAAACTCTCCGGCGCTGTTCGATGATGACTTTTTTGGCGTTGCTTAAATTGTCCGGTCGGTTTGCCATGGCCGATATGTACGGAGAGTTTAGTCGAGAGATAAAGCTGACCAACGACAAAAAATGCTGGCGCTTTATCCCGATTCTAAAGAAAATTTAAGACTTAGATATTTTCTTCAAGATGAATTAGCAGTTTTTGGAAATCTTCCGGTGGCTCCCCAGAGATCGACAGCTCCTCAGAAGTTATCGGATGAACAAATTCAAGACGAGCCGCATGGAGAGCCTGCCGATCCATAATCACGAGTAACTGCTGGGCAAAGCGGCGCTGAACCGGGTCGATCCCTTTGAGCCATTTTTCCCGGCCGCCGTACTCGGTGTCACCCAAAATCGGCCGGTTGAAATGCGCAAAATGAACCCTGATCTGATGCGTCCGACCGGTTATCAGTTTCAGCTCGACCAGATCGTTTAGCTTATAATTTTTGATAACTTTGTACTCGGTGACCGCATCGCGCGAATTCAAATTCGTCACCGTCATCTTCCGGCGATCCTTGAGCGACCGTCCAATCGGAAGATCAATCGTTCCTTCGTCATCGGCCAAATGCCCACCGACAACGGCGTGGTATGTTTTGGTAATCTGTCGGTCGGACATCATCTCTTTGAGGAGCCGTGATGCTTTGTCGTTTTTGGCAACCAACAGCAATCCGGATGTGTTTTTATCGAGACGATGGATAATACCGGGACGAATCGAACCGGGCTCGACCGGTAATGAATCAAAGTAATACAACAGCCCGTTGACCAGCGTGTGCGAATAATTTCCCGGTGCCGGATGAGTCACAAGACCGGCCGGTTTGTTGACCACCGCCAGATGTTCATCTTCGTAGGCGAACGTCAACGGGATATTTTCCGGGGTCAAATCAGGAAGATCGGGTGGAACAATTTCTAACCGGAGAGATTCCCCCCCCTGTAGTTTGAAACTTTTGGCAACAGTGCGACCATTCACCTCGACCAATTTTTCGCTCAATAGTTTTTGGACGTAAGATCGGGAGAGTTCCAACTCGGCCTGATCGGAGAGATACTTATCGATTCTTACCGGTTCGATATCTTCCGGCACAATAACCGTTTTTATTTCAGTCTGATTACTCATAATAACACAACCTTATAAGGTTCCAATCAAGTGGATCATATCGGAAACCGCCTTATTGGTTCCAACCATAACCGAGCGAGCGAATATTGCCTGCCCGATAATAAATTCATCAATCATCTCCAGGCGAGCCAAAGGACCAATATTTATATAATCGAGTCGCCCTCCGGCTGATATCACCAAACCCAATTTCCCCGCCGCCTTGGCCGCCTCTTTAATATTTTCAATTTCGCTCAACCCTTCAGCCTCGGTTTGGGCTGTCGCATACATCCCGGTAAACAGTCTGATCCCATCCAGCTTAAGTTTTGAAATCGCCTTAATCCCCTCGGCTGATGGTTCGAGACTGACAAAAATCTTTATTCCACTCTGTTGCAATTGGGCGATATCATCCTGCCATAGTTTGAAATCCTCAGCCGATGTAAACCCGGCTGACGCCTGAGTCTCCCGGCCAATATCTGGAACAAAAGTGACCTGATGCGGCTTCAACTTATTTGCAATCGCAAGATTGGCAGGGGTTGGCGACATTTCGACGTTGATTCTTGTTTGGGCCAACTCTTTGAGAACGTACAGATCCCGCTCGGTCAAAAACTGTTGATCCGACCTGATACCGGCAGTCAAACCGTCCGCCCCGGCCAACTCTACCAACACCGCCACTCGTGATGGGTTGGGATCTTTGGTACTGCTCTGGGCTCGCAGGAGTGCGACGGGGTCGAGCCGGACTGATAGGTACGCCATGATTATTCCTTATCTCTTTGTTTCAGAAGGAAAGTAGGAAAGTGCGGTTCCATAAACAAGATGAATGTTTGCATCGGTTGGATTAGAGGCGTGCGAAGATTTCCTTTGAGAGTAATATAAACGTTTCGAGATCAATCTGCTCGGCCCGAATCTGCCCCTCACCACAAATATTTTTAATAATTTCCAATATCTCATCACGAGTCAGTGGGTAGGCAGAATTTAGATTGTTCAACAATGTCTTCCGTTTGCCAGCAAAGCAGAGGCGGACAAATTTTTCAAATCGATCGTAATCCTCTATATCGTAGGTTCGCCGGTGACGATCAAAACGAACAACGGCTGAATCTACTTTGGGTGGTGGTGTAAATGATTCGGGTGGAACGTCGCATTCCAATTTACAATCGTAAAAAATCGAGATCAAAACGGTGATCGAGGAGCGGGCCTTCCCTTTGGTGGCGACGATTCTTATCGCAACTTCCTTTTGCATCATCAAAACAGCCCGCGTTATCAGGCTGTTGTATTTTAGCAACCAACCCAAAATCGGGCTGGTGATGTTGTACGGCAGGTTACCAATCAAGGCAAATTTTTCCAAACCGAATTCGGCTGGATCGACTGCCAGAATATCTGCCTCAAAAACCTTGAGGTTCTCTCGCTTTTTAAACTCCGCTTCCAACATCGGTGCTAAGCGGCGGTCAAGCTCAATCGCGATAATATTGGCTCCGGAATTTATCAAAGGAATCGTCAGAACCCCCTCCCCCGGTCCAATTTCCAAAATCGACTCCCCCGGTTTGGGGTCCAAAGCATCAATGATATCGGAGATGATGAGCGGATCGGTCAGAAAGTGCTGACCCAATGATTTTTTAGGTCGCACCATCAGCCGAACGTCTCCACTAGTCGGAACAGTTTTTCGGCGTTGCGGGTTGTTATCTTTTCAACCTCATCAAAATCAAGCTGACGCAGTTCGGCCAGTTTGGCGCAGACTAATTTGACATAAGCCGGGACGTTCCGCTTACCCCGATGCGGCACCGGGGTCAGATATGGACAGTCGGTCTCTATAAGAATTGACTGAAGGTCAATCTCTCGCCCGATATCTGCCATTTTGGAGTTTTTGTAGGTCATAATACCATTGACCGAAACATGGAAACCATGCGAGATCACTTTGTTCGCCTCGGCCACCGTTCCCGGAAAACAATGAAAAACTCCCTTAAGACGGCCGGCATAATCGGAGATGATCTCAAGCGCATCATCCATCGCTTCCCGCACATGAATCACCACCGGCTGATCAAGCTTAACGGCCAGATCGAGCTGTTTGACAAAAGCGTCCCGTTGAATATCACGGGGTGACAAGTCGCGAAAATAATCCAGCCCGATCTCTCCGATCCCGACAACTTTTGGATTGGCCGACATTGTCTCCATCTCGACCATAAACCGGTCGGACAAGGTTTTGGCATCATGCGGATGAACGCCGACGGTGCAAAAGATATTTTCGTACTCATTAGCCAGAGCAAAGGCGCGCCGACTGGAATGCAGATCGGTTCCGATATTGATCAACCGATCTACACCGAATTCAGACGCAGAAACGATGATCTCTTCCCGGTCATGATCAAAATCACGAAAGTCAATATGGCAGTGGGTGTCAATCATCCTCTGTCTCCATCAATATTCTGCCTCAGGCTCTGGAGATGCGTAATACTTGAATTATCCAATTGAGGCTCCGAGAGAGATATCACCATCAACCGTGATCAATTTCAGCTTACCTTTTTCCTTAGCCGCCAAAAGCATGCCACGCGATTCAACCCCTCTGATTTTGGCCGGTTTGAGATTGGCGACGACAACTATTTTTTTGCCGATCAGATCATCGGGACTGTAAAATTCGGCGATACCAGCGACGATCTGCCTTTTTTCGGTACCAAGATCAATCTGCAATTTTAGCAAGCGATCCGCCTTCTCCACCTTTTCCGCCTGAACAATTTCGGCGACTCTCAGATCTGCCGCACCAAATTGATCGAACGTAATCAGCCCGGTCGCCTCATCGCTATCTTTTTTAGCCGCGTCAGCCTCGGTTCTCTTTGGCTTAACCAAAGCCGGAACCGTCTTGGCGTCCAACCGGGGGAAGATTGATTCCTTGATATCAACTTCGGTCCCTTCGACCAGTTCAAACCAACGACGGGCCGAGTCAAGGGTCAGAGTTGATTGATCCAATCCAAAAACGGCACGGACCTCGCTCATTTTTTCAGGCATAAGGGGCGATAACAGTATCGATACAATCCGAATCAACTCGGCGGCACTGTACAGCACTCCGCCTGCTTCTTTAATATTCCCCTCTTTATACAGCTTCCACGGGGCACTATTTTCGACAAACCGATTGGTCCCTCTGATAAGCTTGAGGCATTCGTTGACCGCGTCGGTAATCCGAAAATTCAAGATATGATCGTAGCAACGGTCCGGAGCGGCAACTGCTAACTCCATCAATTCTTCCTGACCCGAAATATTTTCCTGAGGTTGGGGAATTTTCCCGTCGGTATATTGAACCATCATTTTGGCCACGCGGGAGACAAGGTTACCAAGATCGTTGGCCAGATCGGAATTGTATCGAACGACAAAATCCTTCTCTTTGATATCCCCGTCAACGCCAAACGGATACTGATTCAACAGGAGATAACGCGTAGCATCGGTTCCATAGATTTTGATCATCTCAATCGGGTCGATCATGTTGCCGGCCGACTTGCCCATTTTTTCACCGTTGACGGTAAAAAATCCATGCAGAAAAAGTTTATCCGGGAGTTTGATCTCAGCCGCCATCAGCATTGCCGGCCAAAAGATGGTATGGAATTTCAGGATATCTTTTCCCAACAGATGGACCACTTCTGACTTGTCCCACCAGGTTTCAAACTGATTGGGATCGTCGCCATACCCGATCGCCGAGATATAATTGGGCAGAGCATCAACCCAAACATAGGCGACCTGCTCTTTGTCCCACGGGAGCGGGATTCCCCACTTGACCGATTCGCGCGATATCGAAAAATCGGGGAGATCGACCTTTAACAGACCCAAAACCTCTTTACGCCGTTCCTCCGGCAAAATTACCAGCTTGTTTGATTCAACCAGTTCCCGAATAATCGGCAGGTACGGTTTGAGTCTGAAGAAATAATTGCGTTCCTTGAGTTGGGTCGGCTTGGTTTTATGAACCGGACATTGACCATCCACCATATCGGTTTCGGTTAGAAATTTCTCACATCCGGTACAGTACAGCCCTTCATAAAACCCTTCATAGATGACATCCTGGCCATCAGGAGTTTTTGCCTTTTTCAAAACTTCCAGAAGCTTTACTACCGCCTCAGCATGACGGTCGTCGGTGGTTCGGACAAAATAATCGTTTTCAAGTCCGAGCGCCTTCCAGGCCTTGCCATAATGCTTTACAATTTCGTCACAAAACTGCTGGGATGTTTTCGAGGCCGCCTCGGCCGCCTCGGCAACTTTTGTCCCATGTTCGTCGGTACCGGTTAGAAAAAACGATTTCCTACCGGCTAATTTATTGAACCGGGACAGATAATCGGCGGCAATGGAACAGTAGGCATGGCCGATGTGGGGGCGGTCGTTGACATAGTATATCGGGGTCGTAACGTAATAATTATTGAGCACTATTATCCCTGCCTTTTTTTCTATATTTGCCAGCGTTTCTCGCTTTGCCGGTGTTGCCACTCTTACCGCTGTTGCCACTCTTACCGCTGTTGCCAGTCTTATTTTCTTTTGCATCATTACCGGATCGGCTCATATTACTATCCTGATTGGCCGGTTCATCCGTTTTCCAGTTTTTATAAAAAGATGTGTTCTGCCTGTCCTTTTTCCTGATCTCAATCAGAGTGACCTTTTCCATTTCGCGGTTATCATGCTTTACCAACATATACCTCTCAAAAATATTAATCGCCTCAACTACACCTTCACCCTTTTCGGTACGGTATTTATCACCCTGCTTGGGGAAATTGGCCAACTCCGTCAGATAATGCTCCTTTTCGTACGTCAAGCAACAGAGCAATCGACCACAGTTTCCCGAAATCTTGGAAGGATTCAATGACAGATTCTGCTCCCGAGCATACTGAGTTGAGATCGGTTCAAATTTTTTGAGATGGGTGCAACAGCATTGAACCAGGCCGCAGACGCCAAAGCCACCCATCCGGCGAGCGGCATCCCGGACGCCGATCTGCCTGAGCTCGATCCTTGTTTTGTAAATGGCGGCCAAATCCCGGACCAACCCTCGGAAATCGACCCTCTGATCGGCGGTAAAATAGAAGGTTAGTTTATTCCGATCATGCTGATATTCCGATTCGACCAGCTTCATCTCCAGCCGATGCTTTTTGATCAACTCCACACAGCGGGTCATCGCCACACCTTCGGAAAGTTTATTTTCTTTGGTTCGCTGTAGGTCCTCTTCGGTCGCCGGACGCAGTACTGAAAGCGGTTTCCCCTCGGTATCAATATTCGAATCTTCCGGGATTTTTTTGGATATCCATCCGGCATCCTCGCCTCGCTCTGCTTCGACGATTACTTGATCACCCTGGGCCAGGGAATGATAATATGTATTAAAAAAGTATTCCCGGCGGTGACCCTTGAACTGTACTATATATAGGTCGGGCATATATTCTCCTGAAATCTCTTATTATTGCCAAAATGAACGGAGTTGTCAACCGCAAAGCTGATCGGGCTTGATTTACCAGCCCGGAGGATATAACCTTCATTTGGAAAAATTGTTACCGGTTGAGTAATAAATCTGAAGAGGGCTCCATATTGGTCCGAGATGTTAAGAATTTGGACAATATCAGCCGGTTTGGAGGAAAATAGTAGATTGTGAAAAAAATAATTACCTTTTTTCATAATTAGGTGTAAAAAATGTTGAGATTAGTCATAAGATATTGTAGATTGCCGCAAATTAACTGGAGAGGGTCAACGACTGGCCCCTGAACAACCGTTTTTAGTGGTGGAGGTTTTATGCGTACCAAATTGATTGTCACCTTGATGATTGTTGCGTTTGCCGCTGTTATGTTCAGCATGGCTGTCGCCGAAGATGCCAAACATGAATATGTCGGTACTAAGAAGTGTAAAATGTGTCATAAGAAAGATGGGATTTTTGAATCCTGGAGTGCCAGCAAACATGCCACCGCTTGGGATGATCTGTCTGACGCTGACAAAGCGAATAAAGATTTGGCCAAGTATTACACAACCGGTACCACTGCCAAGGGTATTGCATTGAATAATATCCAGTGCGAAGCTTGTCATGGTGCGGGTGCAGACTATAAAAAGAAATCGATCATGAAAGATCAGGCCAAAGCTGTTGCCGCCGGAATGGTGATCCCAACTGCGGAGATGTGTTTGGGTTGCCATAATGACAAAGCCCCGGCCGCGGTTGCCGCGGTTGCCAAAGATTTCGATTTTGCCAAAGCTGTCGCCAAAGGTACACATGCCAAAGCGAAAAAAGCTGAAGCCAAAAAATAGGTTTTATTTTATACCGCTGTTGAATTTGGGCGCTCCTTTTGGGAGCGCCTTTTTTTATCAACTAATTTGACTTGAATTGATTCTCTTGTCGCCCTATTTTGTCTTTCACACAATCTGGAAAATTAATGGTATGATCTCGAAATATAAATATACAATTTTGTTTTTTTTCGTAATCAGTTGCGCCGTCATCCTGTTGTCGGTGCAGATACCGTTTGCCTATTATTCCGGAGATAATGTTTTCCATGTCGCAAAAATATCAGCCGCCGCCGATGGAGAATTTTTCACCGATCCGATCACCGGATGCCAGACAATCTACCCTCCCTACTTTCATATTATATGGGGAAAGATCACTCAAATATTTGGGTTGAACGGTTTTCAGGTCTCCCGTCTGATCCAAGCGATAAATTTTCTAGGGCTTTTTGGGGCCGGCTTTTTCCTCCTCATGGTTATTTTTAAAAATACCGAAAAAGCATCATTGGCAACGCTCTCGATCGGCCTGTTGATCTATGCCCCGACTGGAAAATATATCTTTTTGCAATCACCCTACAATTTTTCACTACCATTTATCCTCGGTGGGATTGCCCTTTTGCTTCTATTCTATCAAACCGACCGGATGAAATATGCAATCCCAGCCGCCCTGGTTCTGGGCTGGGGGATAAATATATGGTGGTGGAATATTATTCCGGTTGGCGGCATATTAGTCGGCTTGATAATTGTTATGCTACGCGAGAATTGGCGAAAGCTTATCTCATCCAAATTCCTGATTACCGGCTTGCTGATTGGGATGATCTTGTGCCTTAATTTCTGGCCGTTATATAAGATTCGTGAGATTTTACCAAACTACGATTATGATATGAGCAAATATTCATACGCCGGTAAACATACCTTTATAGAGAATATCACAGCCTGGCTGGGGACGTTTATCTTTAAGGGAAACCAGCAATTTTTCAAACATCTCGTACCATCGGTCCTCGGATCGTCAAGCACGGTTGTGCTTCTGTATGGCTTTGTCGCTTCGATTTATTATTATCTAATCGTTTTACCGTTTAATTGTTTAATGATTTTTCTTGCGGCAAAAGGTGGCCTGAAATCGCTTCGTGAAAAATATTCCGGAATTGAAATTATTTTAATGTGTGGGGCAGTTTCAGCCTTTTTGTTATCTGTTGTTGCTTTGTACCGAACCGATCAATCGGTCGTCCGGCGGATTCAGTTCTATGCTTTCCTACTCCCACTTCCTGTATTTTTCCGGTATGTTTGGACACGATTCGACCCTTTGGTTCGCAGGCGCAGGATGACAATGGCCGTTGCCTTAGTTTTTTCATTGGCAATTATGTTTACTGTCATCTATCGCTTTGAGCCAAATATTAATAACAACCTTCCAGCCACCAGACGAGAGGTCATTCAGTTTATCAATAATATTCCCAATCATGCACAGACAAGAATATTTTTGGCCGAAAATGACACTCAAATTCTGGCTCGTGAAGTTCGTTTTCGGTCTTTTATTTTATCGGGACATCCCACCTATTTTCGACAGGATGAAAGACAGGCCGATTCGGTTTATAATGCCTACATGATGATTCTGAGTCGAACCTACCAATCACTTGACCGACTTGCAGAGTTTGATACCAAGTATGCCATTATTGGAAAATCTTCGGTTAATCTCAGCCCGGTTATAAACCAGATATCGGAAAATTCTTCACCGGACAGGATGATTGGATATTTTAAGAAAGTCGGATCTGTCGTTTTGGAAAATGATGATTGGGTGATATTCCAGTTACCGTAGATCGCTTAATCTGAATCGCCCGTTTGAAAGAAATTATTTTCACGATACCAACTATTTATTTTTGCCGATGATGTCAGCCAACCATTTTGGCTCTGACCGTACTCTAGGATTCTCTCGTACAACTCCCCCCAACCGATCGGATCAAACAGGTAATTGTTATGCCACAAAATTGATATTGCACCCCGCCGCTCTTTAGTAATGTCGATTAAATTTTTAACCCTCTCCCAACTCGATTTCGGATCAAGCTGTAGATAATACTCCAGCGTAGCATCCATAATTACCAAGGGGATCTCCAGGATATCGAGATACTCTTTTTTGAGATCGTCATACGGATAGTATGGGTGGCACATGCCATTTCTAAAGCCGATCATGTCCGGGTAACCTATTGTACTGTCATGCTCAAACCGTGCCGATTTGAGTGACTGCCAACTGTGCGGTAGGCTGAATTTGAGGTAATGATTGCGATAACCGGTGACACTTTTTCCCAGAGCCGTTTCGAGCCGATCCTTTTCCCGGAGTAATTGATCCGTATCATGGAAAGCAGTATGTCCACCATGCAGGCCAACTTCCCAACCGGCCCGATCAATCTCAATCAAAACATCTTTGCAATCCTGTATATCAAACTGAAAATCTTCTTCCCCTATGACCAGAGCGAGAAAGTAGAAGCTGGAGATCGCATTATACTTTTTTTCCAGCTCCATAATATTCTCAAAATTCCAGAGTGGATTCTGTTCATGGCTGAATTTGCTTAGAGCGATTTTGCCGGCATGACGAAATTGCCCTTTTGAAAACGCTTTCAGGATACGATATGGCCAGCGTAGACCGGGATAGTTTATAGCATCAATATCGTGCGTCAGACAGATAGCAAAATCTTTTCCATTGGGATAATTGGGATCAAATCCGGAGGCGAGAAGTTTATCAGAAACGGCAGGGGTATTGATATCAAATGGTGGCGCAGAGGAAAATTCCGACCGACCGGATTGATCGGAATCATATTCGGCGCGATTCAAATACCTGTTCCATAATTCTGAATTTGTGCGCAACCGATCAAAGATCATTTAGCATACCCTTATTTCAAGATACATAGCGGAATCGTTTGATAATGTCAAGCCAGTGATAAATTGCATGTGTCAAAAAACAAACGGTCGCCGTTGACAATAATGCGGGAGGTTGTTAGATATAGCTAACTAAATAAAAATTGAAGGAGTGATAGCTTTGAGAGAAAAACCGACCTGCGGCCTAAATTCTATCTTCGCTACGAAATTTGTTTTTCTTGCTGGCCTATTGACCCTGCTTTTTATCTCAATAAGCAGTATGGCACAGGCGGAGGAAATACTGTATGCCCGCTATCCAGCCTTGTCACCGAATGGGCAAACGATTGCCTTTACTTATCGGGGCGACATCTGGACCGTCTCCTCCTCTGGTGGAGAAGCGAGCAGATTGACAATTCACAGCGCCGAAGATATAAGGCCTCAGTTTTCACCTGACGGCCAGACGGTTCTGTTTTCCTCGAACCGATTCAACAATTACGATCTGTTTTTAATTCCGGTTGAGGGTGGTGAGGCGCGGCAACTGACGGTTCACTCGGGGCGGGATATCGGAACCAGTTTTTTTGCTTCCGGGGATTCGGTTTTGTTCACATCCAATCGTGCCGGCTGGAGAGATATTTATAAAACTTCGATAAGCGGCGGAACGCCGATACTGTTGACCGGTTATCCCTATTCGCAGGAATACAACGGCCGCATCACATCGGATGGCCAGTCGCTGATATATAATTCCGGCTCCGGGCTTTCCCGCTGGTGGCGCCGAGATCTGAAAGCATCCAAAAATGCCGATATCTATATTCTGGATCGAACCGCCGACCAGTTCAGCTCTCGTCGTTTGACAAATAATCCGACCCATGAGGTCTGGCCGATTCTCAATGAAACCAAAGGGGAATTGTACTACGTCGCCTGCCGGGATGATTATGGGCAGATATATAAAATTCCCTTTGCGGGCGGAGATGAAGTTGCGTTGACCGATTTTTCGGGTGATGGTGTCCAATGGTTAAATTCCAATCCCCAGGGAACACTGCTCGTATTTGAGCAAAATTTTAGGATATGGTTTCTCGACCCGGCCCAGTCGGATAAACCGAGACAGGTCTCGATTCAAATTCAAAGCGACGAACGGACCAACCTGACAAAGAGCAAATCGATTGGCGATAAGGTCGAACGGTTCGCCCTCTCCCCTGATGGGAAAAAAATTGCAACCGTTGTTCATGGCGAGATTTTTATTATTCCTGCTGAAGAACCGGAGGAAGGATTTAGAATCACCCATAGTTCGGCTCGTGAATCGTATCCGGTTTGGGGAAGCGATTCCAAAACGATTTATTACGCCTCCGATCGGGATGGAAATTACAATATCTATTCTGCCGATGCCTCCACCGGGCGGGAAACGCTTATCACCAATTCTCCGGAGAATGAACTGAAGCCGGTCGTCTCCCCTGATGGTCATTACCTTGCTTTTTATCGTGGCCTTGATCGGATCATCCGGCTCGATCTGGAGAAGGGCGGAGAAGTCGATTGGGTCACCGGTGTCTTCTTTGATCTTGGTGTCGAGGAGTCGATTGAATACGGCTGGTCCCCCGATTCCAAATGGTTGACCTTTACGATGGCCGGAGCAACCTACGAAACCGATATTTTTGCGGTCAATCTTGACGGACAACAGGTCAACCTGTCTCGATACTCTGGCTGGAATTATCGCCCTCGCTTTTCCGATGATGGCCAGCAGGTTTACTTTTCTTCTTGGTCAGCCGGGACCAACCGCACTCTTAAGGTAGAACTTGATTTTGAAGATGAGAAGTTTTTTGAATCAACTTTCGACAGCCTG
>JAUUYJ010000372.1 GCA_030588275.1 Candidatus Zixiibacteriota bacterium
AACCTTATCAGAAAAACCGCTTTTCCCCCGGATGATTCGTATGGTAAAATGACCACCTGACAACTTGGTAAACTCCCGATTAATTCGAAATCGCAAATATCCTAATATACCATTTTCCTGTGGGAAACAGGGGGGCCGAACCGCACCACCCGGCCAGTCCGCCATCCCGGCAATTTTCAAATCATAAAGGCTGTTTTCCAATGAAGAAATTCCAATCCATTCCCAACCGGATAGAAGCGTCCCGGCAGTATCGACCGCACCGGAAATCCCCCCCGCGCCAACTTCGTCAGAGGCAAAATTGATCATCTTATTATTATCTATTTTAAAATACAACTCAATCCCAGCCAGACTGTCTTTTGTGTTCGTCAGATAGACCGGAACGATAGCGATAGAATCATCCGTACTGACCGAAACGTCGGCAACTTGAATAGATATCCGCGGACTCTCCCCCGCCATCGCAATTGATGCGATAAAGACCAGCATCACAACAATTATAAAAGATGTTAAGCGACGCACAATTTTTTGACTCCTCGATTTATCACAACGATAGAACAATTTATTTCCGAATCGCGAATGGATGTGAGTTTTCATTTACGCCAATCGCCTTAGACTCCCGAATATCATGAGCCAATTCAATCGAAGGCCGCGCATCATCAAGTCCAAACCCGCCCCCATCCAAAATATCCTGATAAACGATGGTGTGCAGATCGGTAAATCCACCAGAGAACTCCACCTCTTTGCCATCAATCGTGATCGATCGAAAAGTCGGTTTACCATCAGCCACAGCCGACTCTGGCAGATCACTTTTATCAACCGACAGATACCATTTTACCCGTGCCCGTTCCAACTCAAGATACCCACCGGTCCGTTTGGAGTCGGCAATATGAACCTCCTGATGCTCAACCGGTCCAAAAAGCCAGATCAAAAGGTCAAAGAAATGAATCCCAATATTGGTCGCCAATCCTCCCGAACGGGCGATATGCCCCTTCCATGAAATCTGATACCATATTCCACGCGAAGTAATGTACGAAAGATCAACCTCATGCTTCTTGTCCGACTTACTCGCCAAAATCTCTTCCCGCAATTTGATTAGCGAAGGATGGACCCGAAGTTGCAGGATATTATAAATTTTCTGGCCCGACTCTTTTTCCAACTCGGCCAATGCATCAAGATTCCAGGGATTCAGAACTAATGGTTTTTCACAGATCGCATCGGCGCCGATCCGCAGAGCAAACCGGATATGAGCATCATGCAGATAGTTTGGAGAACAGATACTGACATAATGAATCCGTTTATCCTGATCCTGTCGCCTCAGTTTTTCGGCATGACGATCAAACCGCTCAAACTCGACGAAAAAACTAACGTCATCAAAATGGCTATCTAAAATCCCGACCGAATCGTTCGGATCAGCCGCCGCAATCAACCTATTACCGGTCTCTTTGATCGCTTTGAGGTGTCTGGGGGCAACATAACCGCCAACCCCGATCAGGGCAAAGTTCTTTTTCATTTATTCTCCTGCCGCTTATACGCCAAGCCAATTATTTTGACCCAAAATAATGAATTCCCCTCCTTCTGCCTACTTTTATTCCCAGATAGACAAAAGAATCTCAAGGACAAGTTCAATATGATTTTGTGATGTTAATTCTGGATTCGGTACCAAAATTCGATAAGCTCGAAAACCGCTAATAATGGCCCAAAAGCCAGTAATACTGGTGCCGGAGGCCGGACGTGAACCCGCCTTACGAAGCAAGGGATAAACTAAAATCTATGGTGCCGGAGGCCGGACTTGAACCGGCACGCTCCTTACGAAGCAAGGGATTTTAAGTCCCTGGTGTCTACCAATTCCACCACTCCGGCACACATATTGTGCTTCAGAAACGACGACAATT
>JAUUYJ010000038.1 GCA_030588275.1 Candidatus Zixiibacteriota bacterium
ATAGAGGGTCTCAGGCAATACCTTCCGTGATGGCTGTCATTAAACTACTCTTCATCCTTGCCGCCATCGTTGTCGGAATCAGGTATAAATTTTTCGTCGGCTATCTCCTTCTGGCCGCCGGCATCGCAACCTACCTACTCTTCGTCTCAGGCTCACCAATTGAATTGGCCAGCGGAGTATCCTCTGTTGTATGGATGACATTCACTTCAACCGAATTTTTCCGCCTGTTTGCCGCCATTCTGATTGTAACCGTTCTGGGGAATCTTCTTAAAGAAATTGGATCGTTTGATCGGTTGTCAAAAGCGGCTCTGAAGTTGATCGGTGGAAAGCGGTCTGCTTGTGCCGTACTGCCGGCGGCGGTCGGTTTGATGCCGATGCCGGGGGGAGCCTTGATGTCGGCTCCGATGGTGCGGGATGTTTTAAAAGAGGATGATGTACCAGCACCGATGATGGCCGTTACCAATTACTGGTTTCGCCATGTTATGGAGCTTTTTTGGCCGCTCTATCCCGGCCTGATTTTGGGGGCAGGAATTACCGGCGTTCCGATCCAGCATTTATCTTTGATGGGGATGATAATGTCGCTGGCGATGATTTTTATCGGCTACCTATTTTTCCTGCGTAAGATCGAGGGGAGGGGGCGAGGACGAGGGGGCGATGGCGGTTCCGGTAATCTCAAACCGTTGGGCGAAATTTTGCAAGCGATCTGGCCGTTACTCTTTGCCGTCTCTCTGGCTCTGATCCTCAAACTTGATATAGTACTTTCACTTTTAGCCTCAATTCTTCTGCTAATTATTATCCAACCGGAGAGCAGGAAAGTTGTCGTCAAGGCGATCCAGGAGACGATTTCGATCAGGCTCTTTTTTATGGTCTTTGGAATTTTGGTCTTTAAAGATATGCTTGATATTTCCGGAGCGGTTAAATCGATTCCGGAGGAGATTAGCCGGACCGGGATACCGGACTCTTTGATAATCTTTGCGGTCCCATTTTTGATCGGACTTTTGACCGGTATGGTGGCCGCCTATGTCGCCCTCGGCTTTGTCGTTCTGTCCGGGTTTTTGTATCTGCCGGAGATTAACCTGAGTAATATCTTTCTGGCCTATTTCAGCGGATATCTGGGTGTCATATTATCTCCGGCTCACTTTTGTCTGGTTCTCAGCTCAGAGTTTTTCAAGACAGATATTAGTCAGGTTTATCGCAAATTCTCCATCCCGTTATCAATTGTTGCAGTTTTTGGCTTTTGTTTGTACTTCCTGAATTACCCCTGGGTCGGTTGATAATAGGATTTTAGCATCGCACAAATGGCTATACGGTGGTCGGTTGGTCGGATGACGTGAAGTAGTGGTTCACGTAAGGCGTTGCCTGGGCCTACCGCTTGCTGAGATATAACTTGGATATCACAGGATATTTAATAATCTTCTTTCGGAGTCAAGAAGTCTGGGAACTTTCAACGGCTGAGGTTGTAAGATAGGTAGGCAAGGGAAAAACGTATGGAAAAAGAGACCGCCAAAAAGATAGATCATGACCTCTTCCGCAAGGTTCAAGACGGAGATATGGTTGCTTTCCGAGAGATCGTCAATCGGTATAAAGATCGTTTGATGAACGTTATCGGACGGATGCCTCTGGCTACCGAAGAGGTTGAAGATATTATTCAGGATGCTTTTATGCGGGCTTATCAGCATCGGGCCTCATTTGATTTCAAACATTGTTTTTCCACCTGGCTATACACAATCGCTTTAAATTTGGCCCGTAATGAGCTACGCAAGAAGAAGAAATATAAATTTGTAGATATTTTTGATATGCAGAATCAGGAGATGGAAACGGCTGTCGATCCGAAACTTCCCTCAACACTCGGACCGGCGCTGGAGGTGGCGATAGGATCGCTACCTGATAAATATAAAACGGCATTTATGCTCAGGGATATTGAGGAGATGTCGTATGATGAGGTTGCCCGGATTTTATCGGTTCCATTGGGAACGGTCAAATCACGCGTTAATCGGGCACGCTCAATTCTTAGAGACAAGCTTAAACCGAGAATGGAGGAAAGGAATGCGTTGTCGAAAGGTGCGCTCCTTCCTGTCAACTTACTGTAGCGGTGAGGCCGAAGACAGGCGATCTGCCCAAATAGAATCTCATCTGGACGACTGTAAGTCGTGCCGTCGGGAAGCCGACGTCTATCGGTCAATGAACAGTATGACCAAGCAGATGACGAGTCTCAAAACGTCAGATGATTTTACCGCTCGTTTAATGACACAAGTGGCCAATCAGAAATTTGCCGAAACCCGGACCAAGGCATATTTGCCAAAACGGATTCCGATCTTTGGGCGTCGTCGTCTGGCAACCGTATCAGCTATGGCGGTGGTTCTTCTGGCCGTTGGTATCGGTGTTAAATATGACGGCCTGTACCTCAATCCGGGCGGACCGGCATATACCGAAGTTGCCTCTCTGGATGGAAGCGGAGTTACCGATCGGTACCTGACTGTACAACCGATTGATAATCCGTTGCTCAATGAAAACAAGTCGGTTTCTAAATTGATTCAGCAGTATAATCGGTGGCGTCAATTTTCTCGGTCGATTCGAGTTAACGCTGGTGCGGAGCAGTTTAATGCCGGTGGAAGTAACAGCCTTATGGCCTCTTATCGGCAACCGGCTACGCCCCAAAAAATTAAATACATAGTCCGGCCGGTTATCAAAAATTATTTGGTGATTCCGTAGCCGGGGCCTGGATCGGGACCGGGAGTCTTTTTTGAGAAATATTTTTTCACATAAACAGAAAACCGCCATTGTCGTGGCGGTTTTTTTTTCGATCTCGTTTGCTCTGTTTGGTCTGCCCCAATCAGGATCGGCTCAATCGCTTGAGACGCTTGATAACGAAATTGCCACAATTATAAGGGATATCTCCTCAGCGGTGGTAACGGTCGAGGCTCGCTGGCCGAACCCCAAAATCCCTCTGTCTCCGGAAAATCTGAATCGATTCGGTGAACCGGTCAATGCCATTTTGGGCACCGGCATCATTATGGATTCGCTTGGTCATATCCTGACGGTTATAGGAATGGTCGATCAGTTTGAAAGTTTCTTCATCCATCTTGGCAAGCGAAGCGTCAAGGCATGGTTGGTTGGCGTTGATCGGAGTAGCGGATTGGCTGTGTTGGAGATCAAAGAACCAACCCCGAATTTTCTTGAAGCGACACCATTTCCGCCATTTACCGGACGCCTGTCCCTTATTTATGGCCGGACCGCCGGAGATACCGGATACCCATCGCTGGGAATTATTGCCGGACGACAGCGGGATGGCTCGTTTCTGATCTCCGGTTCACTTCCGCCCGGTCTTCCTGGTGGTGGAGTTTTTAATCTGAGCGGAGAGTTGATTGGTGTGATCCGGTCCGGTAATGATGGCAAGTATGACTGTGGTTCATCAGCCGGAATTATAATGCAACAATCGGCCGACGCATACGCTTCAGCCTACCGCATTATCTGTTGTGGTAGCCATGATGCCGGATACCTCGGAGTTCGGACGACAGCCATTGAGTTGGTCACCGAAACGGGCGAGGTGTTGGGAGAAGCGGTTGTTATTTCTGAAATGGAAATGAGTTCTCCGGCGGCGACAGCCGGGTTGCGGGTTGGTGATGTTATTACCAAGTTTGGCAAGCATCCGGTCACCAATGATTATGAGCTTCAGAAACTGGCCGGTGTGGCTGGCCCGTCCAGCTTGATTGAGATTGAATATATTCGGAGCCGAGACAAAGCGGTTGTCAATGTGACCTTATCGACCTATCCGACCGACTATGGACTGGATTTTAATCCGACTAAAACATCAGAACAGAACCGCCTGAGTCAGGCTCGCCAACTACAGAAGAAAATTGATTCAATGGATGGTGAGATGCGCCGTCTGCAAGCCACACTCAAACAGATTATGTCCCGCTCGGCATCATCCCGCTAAAGTTTGACTTGCCTTTACCCTTGACCCCTCTTAATTTAGAAAGATGTTTGAGGCATTAAATAAGGGCCAGATCGGTTCGCTGGCACGAGCCCATAACAAGCGTTGGAGCTTGGTGTCGTTCTATGGACCTATATTATCGGCTGCCATTGCCGGAGGGGATAATCATACCATTGAAATGGTTATGACCAGTGCGATCAAATCCGGTATTGATCTCAGGATGATCGACGAAATTGTTCTGCAATCTCATCTGTTTCTTGGTTTTCCGGCGATGATTGAGGCGTCTCGGATTCTGGCCAATTTGCGCCAGCCTCGCTCTGCATCAGTCCGCTTGCCCAAGGGGTATTCAGAAGCACAATGTCGATCATGGAATCGGGACGGAATAAAGAAGATGCGGCATATTTATGGTCGGCATTTTGACGGTCTGATCCGTTACATCAATTCATTTTCCCCCCGAATATTAGGCTGGATGGTGAACGATGGTTATGGGCGGGTGCTGTCTCGTCCCGGACTTTCTTTTGACCAGAGGGAGTTATCTATTGTTGCCATCTTGACTGTTACCGGATATCAGAACCAACTGCGAGCTCACATCAGGGGGGCGGTAAATGTCGGATTGGACCGCGACTTAATTGAAGCGACGATCCAGAATTGCCACTTCTTTTGTCCGGTCAAAAAAATAAAAGAGTCTCTGAAAATATTAAGACGGACCGACGCGGCGTAGATGAAGAAAAGGTTTAAAATACCGCTCGGTGCGATTCTTTTTCTGCTTCTGATTGTCTGAACCGGCCTGACCGTTTTATATCAGTCGCACTTTTTGGAAGATCGTGTAAATCGATTTTTGGCCGATCGGTTGGCGGCACAGTATGGCCTTGAGGTTATCATCGGAGAGATTGACGGTTCTTTTTTTGACGGTTTTATTCTAAAAGATATTCTGGTTCGTTATCGCCATGATGCCGACACCGTCACGTTAGCCTATATTGCTCAGGCTGGAATTAACTATAACGCTTCCAACCTATGGCATAAGCGGTGGATTATTGATAGCCTGTATCTTACCAACCCTGAGTTTTATTTAAAAAAAGGTCAGACCGGGGGGGGCGGATGGTTATTACCCCAGATAAAAACTGAATCGGAGCGCACCCCAGCGATGCCATCATGGGAGGTAAAGCATCTCAGCGTTACTTCAGGACAGATGCAATTAGTTTTTAAAAAGGATAGTTTGGTTTGGTCCGATATTAATTTTGTCGCCGAGGTTGGTGCCGAGGAGGGAACCATTACGCTGGCGATTGATTCGCTGAGAAGCCATGCCTCAGATCCTCGACTGCAGATTAATCGAGCATCAATCAGAGCCACCAAGTACAAAGATAAATTGATTTTGCAGGATGTTTATATCGAAACCGATTCCTCCCGCGCCGAATTTTCGATTTTACGTGAGGATCGGGATGGTCTGTGGTTGGAAGCAGAGATCAAGCAGGCCCAGATTAACCTCCCGGATATCGTCTCTTTTTTTGGTTTGAATCTCCCCGGCAAAATAGACCTGTCCGGAACGGTCTATCATAAGTTTGGCAAAATTGGCGGGGATCTGTTTTTACAGGGTGAATTTAAAAACCGTATGCTTGATTCACTTAATACTCGTTTTCACTTTGCTCGTGGAGTTCTGTTTATCGATTCGGTTTCAGGTAAAATTTTTGACGGATGTGCGGTGGATGGATTTGGATCGCTTGATTTTAAATCACAGCCGAAGCTTTATCGTCTCAATGCTCAGATCGCTGGTTTCAATCTTTTTAATCTGGTCGAAAACAGCTTTCAATCTGATCTGAGTGGTTATCTTACTCTTGAAGGTCGCGGCTTCAAGGATGAGAATATGATAATTGATATTGATGTCGCGCTGGATGAATCTTACTTCGACCGGTTCCACTTTCATAAGGGAACGGGCCAGATGGCGATTACAAAAAAGGGGATGCACTTTTTCCCTGGCTTTCAAATTATATATCATGACAACCGCTTTGTTGCCGAAGGGTCGCTTGAATATCATGGTGATCTGGAGATTACCGGTCGGGCCGACCTTAATGACCTGAGCAATTTCCGTCACCAGACCTTTATCGACCTGCCGGCTGGACGGGCCCAAGCGCAATACCTTTTCACCGGTCCGGTCAATGATCCCGACCTGAGTGGCCATCTGGATTCCGATTCTATCTGGTTTTATGATTTTTATTCCTCAGAGTTTAAGGCTGATTTTTCTATCAACAGTTTCATCAGAAGCAAGCGAGGAGATATCAGTATCAGTTCCGGTCCGGGGGTCGCCTGGTCCTTTCCATTTGACAATGTCAATTCGGAAATGAAGATAGATAGTAATTTGTTGTTTATCGACAGCCTGTTGTTTGATAACAACTTCTCATTCGGACGGGCTAATGGTCAATTGGATTATGAACTGTACCCGCGCCAATTCATCCTTGAAAACCTGAATTTTAATCTGACCGGTCGGGAGTTTGCTTCGGCTGGCGATCAACTTATTCTGATCGACTCATCCGGATTTTTGTTAGATTATATAGATATCCGAACATCATTGGGGAAGATGAGTTTTCAGGGTCGGGCCAATTATGACGAAACGGTTGACCTGATTTGGGATATTGGAAATATCTCAATTGCACCCTGGATAGAGTTGATAAATGACAGCCTCGAAATTGACGGTTGGCTTTTTTCTCAGGGGGAGATTACCGGACACCTAAACGATCCGGATATGAAGCTGAATGTCAGGCTCGATTCGCTTCGTTATCGGGGGTTGAATCTTGGTGATATGCTGGGTTATTTCACTTACGAAGACAGCACCCTGTACATTGATTCCAGCTCATTGAAATCGCCTGAGGGTTTATACGAGGCGGTCGGGGAATTCCCCATCAATCTGGCGATAGATTCCGGTGTCCAGCGGTTTGATGGCCGCCAGCAGGAGATCAATGTTATCGCCCATGACCGTCGTCTCGATTTGGCCGCTTTTGTTTTGGAATCGGTGGAGTACATCACCGGAGATTTTTCTGCCGAATTTGAGTTAACCGGTCAGCCGCTAAGACCGCACATCAATGGTGTCAGTAGTCTCAAGAATGGCACGATAAAACTGATCGATCTGAATGATAAGCTGGTCAATATCGACGTTGATCTGGAGATGTCGGACCGTTTGATTACCCTTAACAATGCGACTGCCGATGTGCCGAATAAAATAAAAAAAATTCCGGGGACGGTAACCGCCAGCGGGACGATTCTAATCAACGATATCAACAATTACCGCTTTGCGATCAACCTCAAATGCCTTGATATGCCGATGAACTACGAGATGGGGGATTTCACCGGTATGGCTGATGCGACTTTGATGGTTGATGGTGCAACGCCCCCTATGGTGTCTGGTACAATAAAAATGCAGTCGGCTGAGTATCGGGAGAATTTTGCCGAGGAGACCGGGTTCAACCTGTTGACCGCTCTGCAAGCGGACCAATCATGGAATCTGGATCTGATGGTTGAATGTCCGTCAAATGTCTGGGTCAAAAATGATGATATCAATGCTGAATTTTTTGGTAACATTAATATTCTGCGGCAGGCCGGACAGTACAATTTTCTCGGGACGCTTGAGGTTATCCGGGGTAAGTATGACATGATTGCCAAGACCTTTAAATTTACTCCGGGTGGTACGATCACTTACAACAATATCGAAGATCCAAATCCGGAATTGAATATGATTATGACAACCCGGATGCGCTCCTACAATCGCTTTTCCGATTTTGAACATGAGAGCAATTATAGTTATGAATTGGAGCTGTTAATCACCGGAACTCTTGACAATCCGATCATTACCGGAACCGGTGACACACCTATATCGACTGAGGCAATCCTGCCCACTCTGTGGACTGGTGGAACCGGCGATAGTGCCTCTTCAAACGATCAGTTTACCAGCGGTTTGGGTACCATCGTAGCCGGCCAGTTAACTCGACTGGGGACCCGCTCTCTGGGGGTGGAAACGTTTGAGATTGATCCTTCCTATGGTTCCGGATTCGACGCCGCCGGTACCAGATTGACAATCGGAGCCTACACTCTGCCCAACCTGTACGTCTTCGGCAGTAGCTTTTTTGATGTGGCACGAGGGCAGGAAGTTGGGGCGGAGTATCGCGTCGGACGACATTCGGTTTTTGAGGGACGCCGGGATGAAAGTAACCTGTACCATTTCAGCTTTAAATTTCATTGGGAATACTAATGATCCGAATTTTTCTCAAGCGCTGTATGACATCATTGCTCCCGATCGGTACGATTCTATTTATGATCTTGTGCGGTCAAGCGGAGGGGCAGGTTAGTCGCCCGGATCAGATCAAGTACAGCTCATGGCGGGCCAAGCGTCCGCATATCAAGCAGATTATTATTGAAGGAAATGATTTCATCTCAGACGCCGAGATCAAAGGGCGCCTATTCTCACGTCAGGATAGTTTTTTCCAAAGACTTAAATCGGGAAATCGGAATCGAGTTTTGCGCTATACCCCGAATCGCGATACGCTGGAGGTTCGCTACCTATATTTACGGCAAGGCTTTTTGAATGTTGGCATCACCGAGTCGTTTGAAATCTCATTGCCGGATTCAAACGCTATCGTTCGTATTTCAATAGTCGAAGGGGAGCGGTTTTTGGTCCGAACATCAAGCCTTACTGCTGATAAATCAATCCCTTTCTATAATGAGTTGACGAATCAGGTCAATCGGATGGCAGTTGGAGACCCGGTCGATCCGTTAAAAATAAGTGATCTGTTGTTTGAATTAAAAGCGGTTTATGCCAACAACGGATACCCTTACGCAAATGTAAATCAGGTGATCGACACCGCATTGG
This sequence comes from Candidatus Zixiibacteriota bacterium, assembly GCA_030588275.1. Classification (GTDB taxonomy): domain Bacteria; phylum Zixibacteria; class MSB-5A5; order GN15; family JAAZOE01; genus JAUUYJ01. The sequence goes on from JAUUYJ010000038.1 coordinate 8,790, forward strand.
GAGTGGGCAATAGTGTTATAGAATTTATTACCGAATCGGGACCGCTGGTTCATTTTGGTGAAGTAATAATAGAGGAACAGAATAATTATGCTCCCCTTCTGGCAGAACGGGAAATTTCGATTAAGAAAGGTGAGAAATACAGTCGGGCCGAGATTATAAAATCTCAGCGCAATCTATATTCAACCAACCTGTTCCATTCCATCCATCTGGGGATCAAAGAGGCAGTCAACGACTCCAGTTTGAACACCAACCCCGACTTCTATTTCTCCGCAATCGAAAGGAAGCCACATTTTGTTTCGCTTAACACCGGAGCCAGTCAGGATTCGGCTCAGGATTTGACCTGGGATTTTTCCGCCGCCTGGGGTAAGCGAAACATCTTCGTCTCAAGGCGAACGGAGTTATCATACACTTCCCGGTTTGTCTCGTTTGAAGGTTTCAAATGGCGTCCCCTTTTGCATCGTTTTCAGGTCCGGTTTACCGAGCCCTGGTTTTTAAAACTGCGCCTTCCTTTGACCCTGACCGGTCGTTTTGAGCCTGGAGTGAAATCTCAGAAAGGGGAGTATCGAACGCAGGTCTGGTCATTGGGACTCTCATCCCGCAAGGAATGGTCCCGCCAGCTGTTCGCCCTTATTTCGGGTGAGTACGAAAGCCTCAATATCTATGGTGTGGCGGAAAGTGAAGCGGATATTATTCGAGATCAGGAAGATATCTCCATTCGGCGCAAGTTGACCGCCACGCTGGTTAGAGATACCCGGTTGGATAAATTTATTCCTCGCTCCGGTTCGTTTACCACCTATTTTGCTCAGTACGTGGGCGGTTTTTTGGGTGGTGATGACAGCTTCGTCAAATTCGAGTTCTCCTGGGCGCGCTATCAGCCGATGGTCGGGCCGATTATTTTTGCCTCTCGGTTAAAATCAGGTTTGGTGCAGGAATTTGGCAATTCCAAAACTGTGCCAACCAATGATCGCTTTTATCTCGGCGGAGCTAACAGTATCCGAGGGTTCAATGAAAACTCTATTGGTGTCAGACAGTTCGACACGACCGCCTACAATCCCCCGGTGGTTGATACCGTTAATATCGGTTCGCGGGTTTACCTCATCTTCAATTCCGAACTGCGCTTCCCGATCAAGTGGAAATTTTGGGGATCAATATTTACCGATATCGGAAACGGGTGGGAAAAGATATCAAAAATACATCCAGATCAACTTCTCTTTTCTTATGGGGCCGGACTTCAATTTATCTCGCCAGCCGGTCCGATCCGCCTTGATTACGCCCACCATCTTGAAAATGGATTTTATCTTGAGGATGATCGGTGGCATATAACCATTCTGTACGCTTTCTAAGTACTCCCAGATAAAATCATTCATGCAGAAGAGTTGTCCCCCCCCTTTCCTGAATTCATTGACAGTTCAACCCCGATTTGCTATGTTTGATAGGTCTTATATGTCTCGTTTAAGGAAAGTTTTGATGAACTCTATTTATCTTGATTATAGCAGTACGACACCGGTTGATAAAGCGGTTGCTGGGGCGATGCAGGTTGCATGGAGCGAGGATTATGGTAATCCCTCATCGGTCCATCGGTTTGGGCAAAAGGCCAAGGTCCGGATGAACCAGGCGCGAGAAAAAATGGCCTCACTTCTCGGATGCGATGGCTCGGAGTTGTATTTTACATCCGGTGGAACCGAGGCTGATAATTTAGCCTTAAAAGGGGTTGCTTATGCCTCACAAAAAAAGGGACGGCATATAATAACCTCCCAAACCGAGCATCATGCAGTCTTACACAGCGCCGAATATTTGGCTCAGTCCGGTTTTGATGTTACCTTTCTCCCGGTTGATGAACTGGGAAAGGTTGATCCACAACAATTCAAAGCGGCTTTACGACCGGATACGACGCTGGTCTCTATAATGATGGTCAACAACGAAACCGGTACCATCCAACCGATCCGTGAAATGGCCGAGATTTGCCGGAGTGCGGGCGTTCTGTTTCATACCGATGCGGTGCAGGCGGTCGGAAAGATTCCGATTAATATTTCTGATTTGGGTGTCGATTTACTCTCTTTTTCGGGGCACAAAATATATGGCCCGAAAGGGATCGGCGGATTATTTATCAGAAAAGGGGTCAGGATAGCACCCCTGTTTCATGGTGGAAGTCATGAAAAGAGAAAGCGGGCCGGTACCGAGAATATTGCCGCCATCATCGGAATGGCAACCGCTTTGGAAATGGTCACCTCCAGAATGGATGAAGAAAACAGCCGGCTGGCCCAACTAAGCGACTGGTTTATAAATGAAATTCAGGCAAAAATAAAAGATGTTTCGCTTAATGGTAGTATGGCCAGCGGTATCCCGCAAATTGTCAACCTCTCGTTTAAGGGAGCCGAAGGGGAGTCGATCATCCTTTCCCTTGATCTAAAGGGGGTTGCCGTTTCTTCCGGTTCGGCCTGTACTTCCGGTTCGCTTGAGGCGTCGCACGTTCTGTCGGCGATGAAAGTTGACGACCTGTTGGCACAGGGATCGATCAGGTTTTCTTTGGGACAGTTCACGACGAAAGCGGATCTCGAATATACGGCGTCTATATTACCTGATATTATTGATCGTCTGCGTTCTATGTCAGCCGCTTATAATGGTTGATTTTCTCTTGTCGGATGACACAATTATCTCGTATCAAAGCTGATGAATATGGAAAGTAAAAACAAAAAAGTGTTGGTTGCCCTATCCGGTGGGGTTGATAGCTCAGTCGCTCTTTTGCTCCTTCGAGAACAAGGGTATGAAGTAATCGGGGCGACGATGAAGTTGTGGGATTTTTCCGAAGTTGGGGGAGATGTCCACAAGGATGGTCGCTGTTGCAGTATGGAGTCGGTTAACGATGCCCGCGAAGTTTGCGACCGAGTTGGCGTGCCGCATTACCTTCTGAATTTTGCCGAACTGTTCAAGAAAACGGTCATCGGGAATTTTGTTTCCGAATATTTAAACGGTCGCACCCCCAATCCGTGTGTGCTGTGCAATACCGAAATAAAGTGGGAGCAGTTTCTGGCTCAGGCTGATAAACTTGACTGTGACTACATCGCTACCGGTCATTATGCCCGAACCGGGTATGATGCCACCAGCGGCAGATCTTTTCTAAAGCGTGGTATTGATGGTACAAAGGACCAGTCTTATGCGTTGTGGGGCATCCGTCAGGCGGCTCTGGCAAAAACGCTCTTTCCCTTAGGTGAGATTACCAAAAAAGAGACCCGCCGGTTAGCGGAAGAAGCAGGATTGAAAACGGCCAATACACCGGAGAGTATGGAAATCTGTTTTGTGGCTGACGACAATTATGGTCGCTTTATTCGGGAATGGTCGGGACAGGAAATACCGGAAGGGGATATCGTAAACCAGGAGGGGGAGGCGGTTGGAAAGCATAAGGGGATTCCGTTTTACACTGTTGGTCAACGGAAAGGGTTAGGGATATCGCACCGGACCCCTCTGTATGTGACCGAGATTGATAAAGAGAACAACCGGATAGTAATTGGTGAAAAAGAGGCGGTCAAAAAGTCCGAACTGAATATGTCGCGAGTGAATTGGGTCTCGGCCAAGCCGACCGATGAACCGTTTTCGGGATTGGTACAGATTCGTTATCTGCACAAATCCTGTCCTGCCCAAATCATTCCGCAGTCTGCCGATCGCTTTAAGATAATATTTGAAACAGCCCAATTGGCGATCACACCGGGACAGACGGCGGTTATCTTTGACGGTGATACCGTTCTGGCTGGTGGCATCATCGACTGATTAGCCGATATTATTTCCTTTTATTATTGTTGATTTCATCCCCCGCCGATTTTTCCTTACGGTAGATACAAATAAGAATTATGGAGGATGATATGCTAAAGACAACTTTTTTGGGACATTCCTGTTTTCTCTTCAGCGATGGGAAATATAATATTATTATCGATCCGTTTCTCAATGGAAATCCACAGGCATCGGTCAAACCTGACGATGTCGATGTCGATTATATTTTGGCAACGCATGGTCATGCCGATCATATCGGGGATGGGGTCGAGATTTCCAAAAGGACCGGAGCCACAATTATTGCGCCGAATGAATTGGCAATCTGGGTGACGGCCAAGGGAGCGACGGCACATAATATGCACATCGGGGGAGCCTACAATTTTGAATTCGGTCGGGTCAAACTGACCATCGCGCATCATGGCTCATCGGCAGGCGATTCCGGGTTGGAATATACCGGTAATCCGTGCGGATTCGTTTTTGAAATGGGTGGCAAAAAAGTTTATTACACCGGCGATACCGGCCTCTTTCTGGATATGAAACTAATCGGAGAGATTGATGCTATCGACCTGATGATTCTTCCGATTGGAGATAATTTTACGATGGGGATTGACGATGCCGTTCGAGCGGTGCAGTTTGTCAATCCGAAAATGGTTATCCCAATGCACTTCAAAACTTGGGATATTATCGACGCCGAACCTGAAGAGTTCAAAGCCAAGCTTGCGGACCATTCTGCTGAAGTGACCATCCTCAAACCGGACAGTTTCCTGGAGCTATAAGACAGATTATGCCATCAAAAGAAAGTAAC
>JAUUYJ010000216.1 GCA_030588275.1 Candidatus Zixiibacteriota bacterium
ATAATCGAACCGATCAACCCGGCCAACAAAAATCCCCAAAAAAGATAATAGGCCATTTCCGGTAAAAAGTCTTTTATGATAAACCTCTGCCCCGCGACCAATCGTCTCCACAGATTTTCTTTGTTCTTAGTTTTCGCCCCAGAGGCCTCCGGCAGTTTGACCTGATCCTCATCCGGGAGTAACAGTTTGGCGACCAACCCACTAAACAGGGCAATAAGCAGGGCCGCTAACGGCCGGATCATTGAAAAAAACGGTCCCAACAACCGCCAGCTCAATGCTATCGAATCGACGCCAGTCTCCGGAGTCGAGATCATGAAGGAGACAACTCCCGGTCGGCTCATTCCCGAATTGCGGAGTTGCGCCGCGACCGGCAAAACCGAACAGCTACATAACGGTAATGGAATTCCAATCAGAGATGCGGAAACTATTTGAACCGAACTTTTATTCCCAAATAATAAAGCCAGCCGGTCTGGTGGCAAGAGAGCCCGAATCAGACCGGCTAAGAAAAAACCAAATAACAGCATCAATGCTGAAGAGGTTAGCATCTGCCAAATTAATACAAAAACCTCTTCCAACCAGACCATACTACTGCCCACGAACCATTTGTATCATCTGCCCCACCCTCGCCTTGACATCATTGGTCGGGTTTTCATCCAAAATCTTTTTCCACCAGGCAATCGCATTGGTCGAATCGGCCATCGCATAATACACGATACCCATATTAAACTTGGCAACGACATGATCCGGCTGAATCAGAAGGGCCGCTTCAAAATTGGAGATCGCCGCATTATTGTTCCCGATACTATGCAGGCAGGTTCCCAGATCAACCAGCAAATCGGGATTGCCAGGCTGAAGCGAATTTGCCTTGCCATAGCATTCTGAGGCCATCGCATAATTGCCCTGATCCATAAGTGAGTTACCCATCTGCAATAGCGACGCATAATCGTCCGGGAGATCCGAAGCGTATTGAGCCAGATCGGAGCCTGACATCGCCGGTGCCTTCTGTCCATGAGTATGATTATTTTCCGGTGATTCAGTTTTTTTCTGCATCCAGTTATAGCCACCAAATCCCATCAGGGAAATGGCCAGAACAGCAATTACGATCAATTGCGGCATCCCGCTTTTGACCTTTTTCGTAATTCCCTTCTCTTGACCACAGTCCGGGCTATTCTGGGCCCGCAGTGGAATATTCGAGTTACATTCCTGACACTGTTTCTTATCCATACTGTTTCCCATATTTAAATGCTACCGTTCATCTGCCTTTTGACTAACTCCGGTAAAGGGGTCAATATCAACACCCTTGGCCCGGTCTATCGAAATAACACCTTTTACTTTTTTCACTTTTTGAATAACCTTGTTCAGATGCGACAGGTTTTTGACCTCAACGACAAAAACGCCAACTACCGGCACCCCTTTTCCGGAGATTTCCGCCCCGCGTACATTGGCATCAACATCAGAAATCGATTGGGTAATGTCACTCAGCATCTTTTTCCGATCTTCAAGAAGAATTTCCAACTTGACGATAAACGACTGATCCTTGGCGACATCCCATTCCACTTCAATAACTCGCTCCGGCTGTTGCGATAGCTCCATCGCATTGGCGCAATCAAAGCGATGAATCGTGATCCCGCGCCCGCGCGTAATAAACCCGATAATCTGCTCCCCCGGAATCGGCTGGCAACAACCGGCGAAGCGGAACATCATATTACCAATCCCCTGGATTTTGATCCCTTTCCCACCTCGGGCAGTATCAATAAATTTCTTTACCAAGCTCTGCTTCGCTTCCGGTAGTTCCTCCGGGTTGATGCGTGTCATGACATGCTTGCCGGAAACCGTCCCGTTTCCAACCGCCGCCAAAAGCGCCTCTTGCGAGACAAACCCCATCCCTTGGGCAATATCAAGCATAGTCGAAGCAGACGGCATATTCAGTCGGACAGCCTTCAATTCTCGACCTAATATCTCCGTCCCCAGAGAGACCGATTGTTCAAACCCTTGCTGGTTGAGCCACCTTTTTATTTTGGCGCGCGCCTTGGTCGTTTGGACGATGCGGAGCCAGTCATGACTGGGTTTCTGATTGGGTGAGGTCAGTATTGTTACCGCATCACCTGATTTCAGCTTGGTTCCCAACGGAACCATCTTATCGTTGACCTTGGTCCCCATCGTTTTGAGTCCAACGTCAGAATGTATGGCAAAAGCAAAATCCAAAGCGGTAGAATTGGCCGGTAAATGCACCAAATCCCCATTAGGTGTATAAACATACACATCATCCTGCAACAGATCAATTTTTAGATATTCCAAAAACTCTGCCGGATTGGTCAGATCTTTCTGCCACTCCAGGACCTCGCGCAACCAACTCATCTGGCGATCAGCCTTATCCATCTGTTGCCGGCCCTCTTTGTACAGCCAATGAGCGGCAATCCCGTATTCGGCAATATAGTGCATCACATCGGTTCTGATCTGAATCTCAAGCATTTTCCCCCCCGGTCCGAAAACGGTCGTGTGAAGCGATTGATAACCGTTTGACTTGGGGTTGGCGATGTAATCATGGAAACGATCCGGAACCGGTTTCCAGAGAGAATGAATTACGCCGAGGATTTGATAGCAAGCACCTTTGCTCTTGGAGAGGATGCGAATGGCTTGCAGATCATAAATCTGCTCCAGGGGAAGATTACGCAACCGCATTTTTCGGTAGATGCTGTTTAGATCTTTGGCCCGTCCGGAAATAGAAACTTTCAACCCTTCTTTAACCAGCTCTTTTTTGATCGGGCGGGAAACCTTTTTGATGTAATCTTCCCGCTCCTGTCTGGTCATCTCAATCTTCTCGGCCAGTTCGTAATATTTTTCCGATTGGAGATATTTGAAGCAGAGGTTTTCCATCTCCGCTTTGACCGTTGCCACTCCGAAACGATGGGCCAATGGAGCATAAACATCTCGTGTCTCACGCGAAACCCGAATCCGCTTCTCTTTCTTGACAAACTGAAGTGTCCGCATATTGTGCAAGCGGTCGGCCAGCTTAATCAGGATCACCCGGATATCACGCGCCATCGACAATAGCATTTTGCGGAAATACTCAACCTGTTCCTCTTCACGCGATTTGAATTTGAGGAGACCGAGCTTGGTTACCCCATCTACCAAAAGTGAAATCTCTTCGCCAAACTCCTTTTTGATCATCTCAATGGTAACCTGGGTATCTTCGACAACATCATGAATCAGACCAGCCGCAATGGTTGATGAATCAAGATGTTGTTCGGCTAAGATCAAGGCAACTTCGAGGCAATGGGTCACATAAGGCTCGCCCGATTCCCGTTTTTGTCCGGCATGATGCCGATCGGAAAACTCGTACGCTTTGCGGATCAGAGGAATGTTTATATTGGAGTTAAACGATTCCACCTGAATTATGAATTGGGCCAAATTCAACATAACAGAATATTATACGATTATTGTGTCCTTTCGAGCAACCGATTATAAAGGTCGAGAATCTTTTTACCGGATATTGCGATATCAAATTGAGCCGCTTTGGTGATTGAATTCTCAACCATTTTCCGCCTCAGCGATTCGTCGGTAAGCAGTTTTAACAGAGCGCTGGCAAATCCTCCGACATCCCCTGCCGGACAAAGCAAACCATTATAATCTTTCTCGGCAATTTCAGGTAACCCGCCGACGTAGCTGACAACCAAGGGCAATCCGCAAGCGGCCGCTTCAATTGCGGCACTATTGAGTCCTTCACTTTGGGAGGTCAGGAAAAACAGATGGCAGTGCTTCAGATCGGAGGTCAACCTTTCCCGGTGCCCCAAGAGAAATATGTTGGAGATTTTCAGAGAATCAATCTGAGCTTGAAGTTCATCTCGAAGCGGCCCATCTCCAAAGATCAGGAAAGCCGTTTTGGGTAACGATGGAACGGCCTGGGCAAATGCAGAGATAGCGGTCTTGAAATCTTTTTCAGTCGTTAACGCCCCGACACCGGCAATCAGAAAATCATACTTGGCTCGATACGATTCAAGTCGGTCGGTCGAGTCGGATATCCTGATTTTCTCCAGGTCGATTGCCGAATGAATCGTTTCTACAATTTTGGGATCAACGCCGATTTCGTATAGAGTTTCGGCCACCGCCTGACTGATTGCAATATACTGGTCAATTCCACCGAGATATTTGTGTCTGATACTTGCCTGACCTGACGGAGGAAAGATCACACGCCTCGTCACGACTAATTTTAACGCCGGGAATTTTCGTTTCAGCCTGAGTCCAATCGTATGCGATTCAGAATCATGCGCATGGATGATGTTGATCTTTTGTTCGGAAAGAAGTTTTTTCAATCGGCCCAAAAACAGTTTACGACAGAGTGAATGTTTGGATAGCGGAACAGTTGGGATATCTTTCAGGCGATTGAATAGTGATTGATTATCGCTGTCGGAAGGCATATTCGGGCAGGCGACAAACTGCTTGATGCTATGTTGATTTAAATATTGGGCGGTTAATAAAACCTGATTTTGTCCGCCCCGAAATTTGCGGCCACTGTCGATATGAAGGATTACAGGATTCGGCATTTCTATGCGATCTTACTTATTCTTCTTGGCTTCGGCACGTAGCTGACGAAGTTTGGCGTACTTCAGAAGCGTCCCGGTCGAGGTCAGGTAAGCAATCAAAAACCCTTCCCAGCCATCCCGCCAACCGCGCTGTATAATAAATTTGCGCAAAAAAGAGATAA
>JAUUYJ010000134.1 GCA_030588275.1 Candidatus Zixiibacteriota bacterium
ATGGTCGGGCATATTGAGCGGTTTAATCCGGCTTTAAAATGTTTGGCCGATTATAATCTGGCGCCCCGTTTTATTGAAGCACATCGGTTGGCCGCGTTCAATCCGCGTGGCGCCGATGTCGATGTTGTCCTCGATTTGATGATTCATGATATTGACCTGGCCTTGAGTCTGGTGAAAGCACCGGTCCGTTCGATTTCTGCTTCGGCGGTGCGAGTGATCTCCGATAGTGAAGATATTGCCAACGCTCGTCTGATATTTGAAAATGGTACGGTAGCCAATCTGACCGCCAGCCGGATTTCTCTCCAACCGATGCGGAAGATGCGGATATTTCAGGAGTCCGGCTATTATTCGATTGATCTGGCATCAAGGCAGGCTGATATGTACCGCATTCTTTCAGACAGTCCGACCGAAGGGGAGATGGCCATCCCGCTGGGGTCGTCCGGGAAAAAAGTTGGGTATCGAAAGATTGGCCAATCGGAAACCGATATGTTGCAGGCGGAAATTAGTTCGTTTGCCGAGTCGGTTATCAACGACAAAGATGTTGTGGTAACAGGACGTGACGGGCGAGCCGCTTTAGCGGTTGCTCTGGAAGTGATCGCGGAGAGTCAGAAGGCGTTGGCTCTGTTTGAGGATAATGGATAAGCGTGATTCCATATTTATTTCGGCTGGTGATCCGTCGGCCGATTTTCCCGGTAAACTTTTAATCGAAGAAATTGTGGCCGCCTGCCCGGATATGAAAATCACGGGACTCGGTGGACCATTGATGCAGGAAGCGGGGCTGGAACCGTTAGCCGATTATAAAAAATTGGCGGTGATCGGGTTTTGGGAAGTTCTGCCAAAGTATCTGTTCTTCAGGCGGTTGATGGCTCAGTCGATTAAAACGATCAAAAAAAATCGAGTCAAGGCGGTGATCCTAATTGATTATCCGGGGTTCAATCTTCGTCTGGCGGAGAAAATTAAGTCGCTGAATGTTCCGATCATTTATTATATCTCGCCACAGGTTTGGGCCTGGGGAAAAGGACGCATTGGAAAGATTAAAAAACTAATCGACCTGATGCTGGTGATCTTCCCGTTTGAAGTTGATTTTTACATGAAGCATGGGATAGAGGCAATCTTTACCGGACATCCGATTGTTGACCGGTTCAAATCGTTTCCATCCAAAGAAGAATGCCGCAGATCTCTCGGTTTTGATTCCGCTAAAAAAGTTATTGCATTGTGGCCCGGATCGCGCCGAAGCGAAGTTAAGCGGATGTTACCGGCGATGATCGACGCGGTTGAAAAAATTTCGGCAAAGATGTCTAATGTTGAATTTGTCGTTGCCGGGGTGACCAATATTGATGCGCAGGTTTATTCTGATATTATAAAAGATAGCCAGATTCCGGTCGTAACCGGTCAGACGCCAGAGATTATCAATGGGGCTGATTTGGTAATCACATCGTCCGGGACGGCGACGCTGGAGACCGCCTATTTTGAAACGCCGATGGTTGTCATTTACAAGACCGGCTGGATGACCTATCAGATCGCCCGGCGTTTGGTAAATCTGAAAGCAATTGCGATGGTCAATTTAATTGCCGGAGAGCATATCGTCCCGGAGTTGATTCAACATGATGCGTCGGCTAAAAATATCTCCGGGGAAGTGATCGGTCTGCTGACTGATAAGAATCGCTATGATGCGATGATTGGTGCTTTGCACAAGGTTGGGCAACGGCTTGGAACCGGCGATGATGCGTCAGGCGAATATAAATCTGCTGGTAAACGAGCCTTTGAGGCGATAGCCCAAAAGGTGACGCCATGCTGACGATCTACAAAATAATTACCAACCTGCTTTATTTTTTCTGCCTGCCGGTATTGATTCTAAAGGGTCGCAAGGAACCGGAGATATGGAAGCAGAGGAGGGCGATTAATCTTTCCTCGGTTTTTGGTGGTAAGGGAAGTAAAAATGAGGCAGAAGCAAATCGTCCGGTGCGGTTATGGTTTCATGCTTCGTCGGTCGGAGAGACGAAAGTTTTGGCCCGGTTGGTCGCATCATTTAAGAAAAAACATCCGGAGATGATCTACTACGTATCCAATTACACGGTGGCGGGCAAGGCCTTGTCAAAGCAACTGTTTCCGGATGCGTTTGGGCGATTTTATTTCCCTCTCGATTGTTATTATCCTTTGAAACGATTGTTTGCTTTATTATCTGTTGCTCCACCTGATGGGGTGGTGATGGTCGAGACCGAAATCTGGCCGTACTTTATAGATTCCTGCCGCAAAAATAATCTTCCCATATTTCTGGCCAACGGTCGTTTATCCGAGAAATCAACCGGTCGGTATCGCATCCTGAAGAGTTCCTTTGGCAAACTGTTTGCTCCTTATAAAAAGTTTTTGATGCAGTCCGACGTCGATCGCAAGCGGATGATTTCTATCGGGGCCGAGACCAAGCGGGTGCATGCCATCGGAAATATCAAGCATGATCCGGAGAATGTCGATCGCGCCGAGAAACGGTTGCAAATTAGAGACTCGCTTCAGTTAAAGGAGGACGGCTTCCTCTTTATTGCCGCCTCGACTCGTCCCGGTGAAGAAGAGATGATCTGCGATGCTGTTGCGGTCGCCACAAAAAGTTGCCCGACAATGAAAACGATTATCGCACCGCGTCATCTGGAGCGGCTGGGTGATGTGCAGGAGATATTGAAGCAGAAAAATCTGCCTTACGCAATGTATAGCGATCCGTCAGCATCTCGACTTGATTCCAATATCCTTCTTATGGATCGGATCGGCCTTTTATCGGATCTGTTTTATGGGGCGGACCTGGCTTTTGTCGGAGGGACTTTGACCGATATCGGAGGGCATAATATTATTGAACCGGTCTTGTGTGGCGTCCCGGTTCTGTATGGTCCCTCGATTTTTAACGTAAACCCGGCGCACGATATTATCTCGCACGGAAATTATGGCCGGATGGTTTCTACCGGGAATGAGTTAACGAAGGCGGTCGATAGTTATGCTTCCGGTCAGATAAAATTTGCCGTAATGTTACCGGATAAGGGGTCGTCAGCCGACCGGATAGCAGATATCATTTTGGGTGAGTTATAATAAGATGCGTCGCTTCTGGGAAATAATCATCTCGGCTGAGGGTTCTAACCGCTTTTACTGTTTCCCATTTATTTGCTTGTTTTGGTGCATCACGCCGCTTTATCAGTTGCTATCTCGATATAATTTGAAAAAGAGAAAATCCCGATGCTCGCGTGATTGGAATTCAAAACTGATCTCCATCGGCTCAATAATGGTCGGAGGAAGTGGTAAGACTCCATTGACAATCTGGCTGGCCAGGCGGTTTATTGATTCTGGAAAAAAAGTGGTGGTGCTTCATTCCGGTTACGGGCGCAAGATAGATGATAAGGATATTATAATTGGTTATAATCAGACCGGTCAATATTCTCTCAATCAGATCGGTGACGAAACGGCCATGATGATCGGTGAAATACCGGAAGCTGGGTTTGCCATCGGTTCGGATAAGAAGAAGATGCTGATTAAAGCGGACCAAAAGCTGTCTCCCGATATAATTATAATCGACGATGGATTTCAAAGACTGGATATTGAAAAAGATATTGATATTGCAGTTATTGATCAATCTACTCTGAGCAACTTCAAAAACGGATTGAATGAGAGCAACCAACGGTTGTTTCCATCCGGCAAACTGCGCGAACCATTATCCGCATTGAAACGAGCCGACTCTCTGTTTGTAATTGGCACAAACAGTTCTTCGGATTTCTCACCACAAAATGAATTAAGCGAAAAGCGAACTGTTTACTGGAGGGCAGAGATATTGGGAGTCATTTGTGATGGGAAGGTGTTACCGCTTGACATTCTGAAGGAGCACAAGCCGTTTCTGTTTGCCGGGCTGGGGTCGTACGACCGCTTACTCACTATGCTTGAATCAAACGGAATCGAATTAGCCGGGGAGTATAACTTTGGGGACCATCACGATTATGACAAATCGGATATTGAGCATCTCAAAGATATGGCCAGAATCAAAGGGGCCAAAGCGGACTGCTATTTGACAACGGCCAAGGACATGGTTAAATTGAGCGATATGAAATTCGATCTGCCCGTATATTGTCTGGTTTTTTCGGTTGAGCCTCATGATATGTCAGCTCTCGATGACGTTCTGGAGATTGTCAAATGATGAAGGATTGGTACGACTTTCTGGTTATCGGTTCGGGGATTGCCGGGTTGTCTTACTCCCTGATTGTGGCTGAAAAAGGACCGGTCGCGATTATCACCAAGAAGCAGGAATCGGAATCAAACACAAATTACGCACAAGGGGGGATCGCGTCGGTGATGTCTCCGGTCGATTCGTTCGAAGATCACCTCAACGATACATTAAGTGCCGGTGCTGGTCTGTGCCATCAGGATGTGGCGGAAAAAATCATCAAGTCTGGTCCCAGCGCCATTGATCGACTGATTGAGATCGGCGTAAATTTCACCCGCATGGAGGCGGACCAGTTTTCACTTGGTCGTGAGGGGGGGCATTCTCACAAACGGGTTCTGCATGCCGCCGATTTGACTGGCCGGGAGATAGAGCGAGCATTGTTGGCCGCTTGCCATGCGCACCCCAATATCACGATATTTGCCAACCGTATTGCGGTTGATCTGATTTCGCACCGATATCAGGGGGAGATAACCTGTGGTGGAGCGTTCATTTTCAATCCGCGCAACCGCAGAAAACATCAGATCAAGTCGGCGATTACAATGATCGCGGCCGGGGGTGCGGGGCAGTTGTATCGTCACACAACCAATCCCAGAATAGCAACCGGCGATGGGATCGCGATGGCTTATCGGGCTGGCGCGAAAGTGGCTAATTTAGAATTTATGCAGTTTCATCCGACGACTCTGTCTTTGGTCGGCAAAAAGACGTTCTTGATTTCAGAAGCGGTTCGTGGGGAAGGGGGCGTTTTGTGCCACTCCGACGGAACCCAGTTTATGGAAAAGTATCATGCCATGAAAGATTTGGCGCCGCGTGACGTTGTCGCTCGGGCGATTGATACCGAGCTAAAAAGATCCGGGAAAGATTCCGTTTATCTGGACCTTCGCAAAATGCCGGCCGATAAGATCAAGACTCGCTTTCCCAATATTTATATTCATTGTCTTGAAGCAGGAATAGATATCACTGGTGACCTGGTTCCGGTGGTTCCTGCGGCCCATTATATCTGTGGCGGTGTCATGACCGATGTCTGCGGACGCTCCAACGTCAAGCGTCTCTATGTTTGTGGCGAGTCGGCCTGCACCGGTATGCATGGGGCAAATCGGTTGGCATCCAATTCACTTTTGGAGGCGGTTGTCACGGCTGAGTTTGCCGCCGGGCGGTCTATTGAGGAGTTTGAGGCATCAAACCCACCTCCGTTACCCAGCATAGAATTTCCGCATTCGGGTGATGGTAACTTGCCTCGCGAGCGGGTAATTATGTCGTACAATCGGCGCGAGCTAAAGCGGTTGATGTGGGATTGTGTGGGGATAGTACGAAGTAAGTACCGTCTGGAAGAGGCGGTCGATCGGATTGAGTTAATTCGCCAATCAGTCCAGCGGTATTATGAAAGCCATTCGTTGTCGTACACCGGAATCGAACTTCGTAACATGGCATCGCTGGCTGGCCTGATTATTAAGGCGGCAATGATCAGAACCGAATCGCGGGGGTTGCATTTTATCGTCGATTATCCCGATACAGACGATGTCAATTGGAAAAAAGAGACTATCTTGGAGCGGAAGGAAAACAGGTTATGACCCCACAGCATCAATTGATACTGATCCTCGATTTTGGGTCGCAGTACACCCAACTGATCGCGCGGCGCGTTAGGGAGCAGAATGTATATTGCGAAATAGTTCCTTATAATGCCGATCTGAGCAAATATTCGGATGCCAATCTGATGGGGTATATTCTCTCCGGCGGACCATCGTCGGTTCTCGATGCCGATTCTCCACTCTTGGACGCATCATTTTTCGATACCGATGTGCCGATATTGGGAATCTGTTATGGGCTCCATCTGATGGCTTATCGACTGGGCGGGAAATTGTCGCAATCGAGTAAGCGGGAATACGGCCGGGCCGAAATTAAAATAACCGGTGATGATAAGCTTGTTTCCGGGGTCAGTTCGCCTAGTCAGGTTTGGATGAGCCATGGGGATTCGCTCGACGTGTTACCGGACGGATTCAGCTCATTGGCGGTGACCGATGATATCCCGTTTGCGGCGATAGCTGATTCCAAACGGAAATTTTATGCGGTTCAGTTTCACCCCGAGGTGAATCATACGCCGGAGGGGAAGAAGATTCTGCGCAATTTCCTTTTTGATATCTGTGGCGTCACCGGCGACTGGACGACCGAATCATTTATCGAATCATCAATAGCAGATTTGAAAGCAACGATTGGAAGCGAGCGGGTTATCCTCGGGATTTCGGGTGGTGTCGATTCAACCGTTGCGGCGGCCCTTTTGCATCGGGCTGTTGGCGATCAGATGACCGCCATATTTGTCAATAACGGACTGTTGCGCAAGAACGAATATGAAGAGGTGATTGAGGGCTACCAGACACTCGGTTATAATTTGAAACCGGTTGATGCTTCGCAGAAATTTCTGACCCGCCTTGAGGGAGTGATTGATCCGGAGCGAAAAAGAAAAATTATCGGCAATACATTTATCGAAGTGTTTGAAGAGTCGGCTCGTAAGGAGGGGGATGCAAAGTTCTTGGCACAAGGGACGCTCTATCCGGATGTGATCGAGTCGATCAGTTTCAAGGGACCATCGGCGACGATCAAGTCGCATCACAACGTTGGTGGTCTGCCAGAGAAGATGAACCTCAAGATCGTCGAACCCCTCAGGGAGCTGTTTAAAGATGAGGTGCGGGTGTTGGGCTACAAGCTTGGCCTTGACAGATCGTTTATCGAGCGGCATCCGTTTCCTGGTCCCGGTCTGGCGGTGCGGATATTGGGCGAGATCACAACCGAGCGGTTGGCGATTTTATGCGACGCCGACGCCATCTATATCGAAGAACTTCACAAGAGTGATC
>JAUUYJ010000248.1 GCA_030588275.1 Candidatus Zixiibacteriota bacterium
AGGTTAATCACTTCTGCCTCGCGTGCGGTCAGCGAATCCAACGCCTTATCAATTTCGAGCCTCAAAGACATATCCAACAGAGCCTCATCCGGGCCCGGTTGGTATTCATCTTCGAGAATATCGATTAAGGAATTGTCTTCGGAAACCGAAAACGGTTGATCCAAAGATAGGTGCGTATTGGATATTTTGAGCGTGTCGGCTACTTCGTTTTCGGACAGTTCCAGCTTTTTGGCAATTTCATTGGGCGATGGTACGCGTCCATATGTTTGTTCCAACCTGGAAGAAACTTTTCCGATTTTGTGCAAAGTTCCGACGCGGTTTAGCGGGAGACGAACGATTCTGCTTTGTTCGGCCAAAGCCTGCAAAATCGCCTGCCTGATCCACCAGACCGCATAAGAGATAAATTTAAAGCCTCTGGTTTCATCAAACCGCTTGGCGGCCTTGATGAGACCAATGTTCCCCTCATTGATTAAATCTGCCAGAGAAAGTCCCTGATTTTGGTAGTTTTTGGCAACGCTAACAACAAAACGCAAGTTCGCCTTGGTTAATGCTTCCAAAGCGGCCTTATCGCCAACGTGTATGCGTTTAGCCAGCTTTACTTCCTCTGCGGCAGTAATCAGAGGAGTGGACCCTATTTCGCGGAGATACAAATCCAGCGAGCGGTCCTCATCCCGATAGCGTTTCGACTGTTTAGCCAAATACCTTTCGGTTCCTCCTTCTTTAAAACGGGAGCACCTACCGGCGCGGCTTAATGCCGACCCAGCGGGTGTTTCCCTCGGTGTCAAAGATTATAAAAGATATCGATTTTTCTCTATCTTTCAGATTAGCTACCGCCTCGCGGTAGTCATTAACGTCTTTAATTTCAAATTTGTCGATTTCGACAATGATTGTTCCTGGGACAATATTGCGATTGTAGGCTGGTGATCCGGGGGTCACTTTGGTGACCAATACGCCACCTCCCGGAGGACATTCAACCCCAAGTTTGTTGGCCATTGCGGCATCGCAGTTGGCGACTTCCATGCCGAGCCAGTAATCTTCTGTATATGGTTGCTGGCGGGGTGACTGCATAGCCTGCAAAGCCTCGTTGCGACTCCCGATAGTAACAGGTACTTCAATTTCGCGGCCATTGCGAATAAGTCGGAGAATAACTTTTTGATTGATCGGAGTGGCGGCCACTTCAAAACGGAAATCGTCGGCGTTTACAACCTCTTTGCCATCATAGCCGATTAAAATATCGCGCGGTTTCAGGCCGGCAGATGAGGCAGGGGAGCCTCTCAGAATGCGATCAAATACGACCGCCGGTTGATTTATATCTAATTCGTCGGCCATATCCTTAGGGAGGTCATTGGCCGAAACACCCATCCAACCTCGGGATACTTGGCCATGAGCGATAAGGTCAGGGACAATGACACGGGCAAAATCAATCGGGATGGCAAAGCCGATTCCGACTGAGGTGCCGGTCGGGGAGGAGATGGCGGCATTTATGCCGATCGCTTCTCCTCGTAAATTTAACAGCGGTCCGCCAGAATTTCCAGGGTTGATCGAAGCGTCGGTCTGGATATAATTTTGATAAATAACGTTTCCATCAGAAAAACGTAAGTTCTTTCTCCCTTTAGCAGAGACGACGCCGGCGGTGACGGTGCGATCCAGCCCTTGACGGGGGAAAGGATTACCAATGGCGACAACCCATTCACCTATTTTTAGTTTGTCAGAATGTCCAAATGGGATCACCGGGAGATCGGAGCGAGGATCAATTTTCAGAACGGCCAGATCAGTTTCCGGGTCAGTGCCGATTATGGTGGCATCGTAGGTTTCGTTATCGGAGGTTGTCACTTTGACACTCTGGGTTCCGGCAATGACATGATTATTGGTCAGGATATAACCCTCTTCACGAAAAATAAACCCGGTTCCAAACGATGTTTGGGTGCGGGGATGACCCATGCCGAAAAATTTGAAATACTCATCAAAGTTCATCCCTCGTAAATTTTCAGCCGATTCGGCGGTGATATTAACGACCGCATCACGCGAGGCGGCGACGACGTTGATGAATGGTGTGGAGAAATCGACCGGACGGTCCGACAGGGCGTCCTGTTTCAATAGCTGAGGATGCTCCCGGGCAACCGGAGATGACGGAAGATCAAGCATCGAAGCGATGATGATTCCGACAAATGTAAACAAAATAGCAAAGAGCACCGAGGAGATAAATCGTCTCCTCACGCCAAAAGTTCCCGCCCTCAATTTTTCCTCCTCCAATGCAAGGGACAGCCTCTTAATATATGACCAATTTTTTTGCTGTCAAGTTTATTTCTATCTATTTTTCTTCTCATATTTGGCTCTTTTCGCCATCAATTGGCTTGTGCTCTTTTTTTCTACGCACTCATGCGGTCGTAGTTCCATCTCGTTCTTCAGATGGTACGACGATGGATCGTTTTAAGTTGTTAAAAAAAGGATCAAAAGGGGGTGGTTGCGTCTTATTTAGGACCGCCATTAATCGGGGTAATGAGCACTTTTATAATACGTTGGCCAGCGACCTGCAGGACTCTGATCTTGGCACTTTCCCAACTGAGGGATGTTCCTTCGGTTGGAACGGTTCCAATTTTGTCGTAAATCATTCCGCCGACTGTTTCAAATTCGTCAGAATTGACCGGCAAACCGAGCTTTTCAGCGACATCTTCAAGCGGGCAAGAGCCGGTTGTTTCAAGCGAACCGTCAGGAAGGAGGACAATCTCCCTTTGCTTGTCAGGGTCATGCTCATCCTCGATCTCCCCAACAATCTCCTCCAAGATATCTTCGAGGGTGACCAGTCCGGCGGTTCCTCCAAACTCATCCATAACAATAGCGATATGCGTTTTGGAATTCTTAAATTCGGCTAAGAGTTGGTCGATGATCCGATTTTCCGGAACGCGGAGTGGCTCGCGGAGGTACGACTTCAAATCGAGCCTTTTTTGCTGATTGTCGTTTAAGGCAAGAAGATCTTTGACGTACAGGATACCAATAATCTCGTCAACATTATCTGAGATTACCGGGTAGCGGGAAAAGCCGAGCGATTTGACCTTGCCCCGAATCTGATCAATGGTGGCTGTGCTATCAATGGTGGCAATTTCGACGCGCGGCGTCATAATCTCTTCCACCTCCGTTACATCAAGCTGGAAAATCTGGTGGATCATCTCCTTTTCATCCTCTTCGATGATCGGAGCAGAAATACCGGCCGATTCGGCCAACGTCTCAATCGCTCGTTCGACGATATCATCCTTATCTTCCTCCGAAATTTCCTCAGGATTTTGAGCCGTAGGAAAATTTTTCATCAACCTTAAGACTGGTGTCAGAAGCGTATAGATTAGGTTGATGAAAGGGAGAAATTTGATCATTCTATGCTTGGCAGTTTGCGGTGTAACCAATCGTGGGAAATAGATAAAGCACAGGATGGCACAACTCCAGACAACAATCATTATGATGGTTAGCGGAAGCCAGAGAGGGAGGCTGAGATTTATGACGAGTTGGATAGAGACCAACGACCCGACCAATCCAAGTATCATCGACGATGAAATACGAACGATATTTCCAATTCGGAAAAAAGTTCGGGGGTCTGAAATAAACTTTTCCATATGACGACGGCGCTGATCGGAAAGCTGGGGGAAGATCGTTTTTATCTCTTCCGGGTCGATGTAAATGGCATTGGCAAAAACGGTGACCAGATAACCGATAAAGAGCAGAAGGCCGGAGATTGCTCCGTATAACAAAATTAGATACATATTAGTTTAAGTGGTCGAGGTATTTATCTTCTCGCCTCTTCATAACTTTTTTATCCTGTTCATTGTCGTGGTCATATCCGCATAGGTGCAAAACGCCGTGACAAATCAACCTCAATATCTCTTCTTCAAAGGTGGCGTTATACTCCTTTGCCTGGACGGTCGCTTTGTCAACAGAGATATACAGTTCTCCCAATATGCCCAATTGCTCGTCCCCCGCAAAGGACAAAACATCGGTTGGGCCATTTTTATTTCGGAAACGAGAG
>JAUUYJ010000044.1 GCA_030588275.1 Candidatus Zixiibacteriota bacterium
AAAAAACAGTAGCTATCCTCAGGCGATTCCCCGCAGGCTTGACAAGGCATAATCTGAAGTTCGTTTAAGCGAATCATCTCCGCCTCAACGTCCGAACCGACCGATTGGGCCCCCCGTAATATCTCAGAGATTAAAATTTCGGTAGAACTGTTTTCGATTGGGGAACCGGACAGTCCTAATATTTTACTCACCCGGTGACTCCTGTTCCATCTGCTCTTTTTCGATCGACAGGTTTAAAATCTTCTCTTCCAGGGCAGATTTTTGATCGGCCAATTCGTTGAGCCTCTCCCAATTGCTTTTGTCAGCTGTCAGCTCTTGAGCTTCAACGGCACTCAGTTCTGATTCGGAGTCAGCAATCATCTCAGCCAACTGTGTCAACCGTTTGCGATGGCGCGATCTGACCCGACCCTGCTCCTTAAACTTCTCATACGAAACTTTTTTCTCCTCCGAGACAACCTTTTTGACAACCCCTCCCCCATCCTTCTTTGAGATATAATCGCTGTAATTACCGAGGTACTTGGTCAGTCGATTACCATCGATTTCAAAAATGATATTGACGACCCGATCCAAAAAATCTCGATCATGGCTAACAACCAAAACGGTCCCGGTATATTGGGCCAGCCCTTCTTCCAGCGCTTCAATCGAACCGATGTCAAGGTGATTGGTCGGTTCGTCAAAAATCATCAAATTCGCCGGACGGTAAAGATTTTTGGCCAACGAGAGCTTCGTCTTTTCCCCACCGGACAACAGCGATACTTTCTGAAAAACTTCATCACCGGAAAATCCAAAGCGCGCCAAAAATGACCGGAGTCGCCCCGACTCAGCCAACCGGTCAAGCTCCCACAATTCGGTGATAACATCATTTTGATAATTGAGGTTTGACAGTTCCTGATCGAAGAAGCTCATTTCGACATTTCCGCCAACCAGAATCTCACCTGAAATCGGCTCCATCTCCCCCCCCAGCGATTTCAACAAGGTCGTCTTGCCACAACCGTTGGGGCCAACCAACCCAACCTTATCCCCCCGCATCAGCTCGAAATCGATCTGATCAACCAGCGGTTGTTGGTTATATCCAACCGCCAAATCGGACACAGCTATCACCTGACGAAAGGACCGTCCACCATCTGAGATATGAAAACTATGTTGCCGACTTTCCTCCTGAGGGCGTTCCAGCCTTTTCATCCGCGCCAAATATTTTTGGCGCGATTGGGCCTGTTTGGTTTTTTGGCCAGCCATGTTGCGCCTGATAAATTCTTCAATCCGAGCAATCTCTTCCGCCTGATGGCGGTACTGATGCTTGGCCAACTCAATCCTTTTCTCCCGCTCGACTAAGAACCGGTCGTAGCGACAATGATAAAGTTCGAGCGACAAAAAAGATAGCCAGGCAATTTTATCAACGCTGTTTTGCAAAAAACGACGGTCGTGAGAAATTATAATGAAAGCCGATTTCGATCCGGCAATATACCCTTCCAACCAAATGGTTGACTTGATATCAAGGTGATTGGTCGGCTCATCCATCAAAACCAGATCAAACTCCCCAACCAGCATTGCCGCCAACTGGGCCCGATTTTTCTCTCCGCCTGAAAAACTTCCCAAAGGGCGATCAATATCGGCTCGTGAAAATCCCAAACCGTCCAAAACCAACTTGACTTCTGTCTCCATCCGGTATCCGCCCGATTCCTCATACCGTTCGCCTAACAGTTGAAACTCATTTACCAGCTCAAGCGGTGCATTCTCTTTAGCGATGTCCCGTTCCAGATAAATTAATTGCAGACGCAGTTCATTAATTTTCGGGTTGGCGGCATGGCAGAACTCCCGGAGCGAGACCTCTTCGTCGATTCCTAACTCCTGCTCCAGGTATCCAACGCGCAATCCCTTTTTGCGGTCGCACGATCCGATCTCAATGGTATATATCCCGGCGATGATTTTGAACAATGTCGTTTTACCCGCCCCATTTTGACCGACCAGTCCGATTTTTTCACCACTCTGGATCGTCATTGAGAGATCCTCGAAAATGGTGCGGTCGATAAAGCGCCAGGTAATATTTGTCAGGGATAGAAACTGCATCGTTATTTTGGGGATGATGCGACCCGGTCGCGAGCGATCAGCATCTCCAGAGCCAGTAAGAATATGGCCGCGACCAAGAAGTACTGCCACAACTCTCGCCCATACCTTTTTTCAGAAATAAACCCGGCCATGTTGGCCTCGCCCGAAATAATCACGCCGTTTGAAAAACGGTTTTTAAATTCATCCAGATCAATCCGATACAGGTCCCCTTCAGCCGGATCAATATTAACCGCCACGCGGTCGCTCTCGGTTCCACCATTGCGGATCGAATAGATGCCGGTCTGATTCAGAGGTCCGCACTCGACCAGCTTCAGGTCATTACCGCCTGCCCCGCCTCCCTTCAGCAATCGACTCGTTCCATCCGGCATAATCATTTCAAATTCATCCCGAATATTAAAGGCCCGCCGAAGCGTCCGTCGGGGAGCATCACCGGCAAAATAATTGTCTCGATCTCCTGAAAAATCGGCCGAAAGATATTCACAACTACGCACCATAAACGGTACAAAAAACGGATGCATCGAAATATCGGAGATCTCCGGGCTAATGTCACAACCAAAATATATTACCCGACCAGTATGAAATTTAGATGCTACCAAAGCGGGCGAACCATCAGAATAACGAGCCAAAAGGTGCGAACTGGAATCGGCCCGAAGGATCGACTTTAGCCGCGCATACGATTTAAAATCAAACTGGTTCTCCGCCGACGAATTATCAAAGACCGACAATATCTGATGGGTCAAATCAAAATCGGACATCCGATAAAAACCACCATGACGTATTTCAGTAGGAAATTCAGAAGCCAACTCGACACCGGTCATCTCACTCAGATATTTATTAAATGTGGCACTGTCAGCATCACGCCCACTATTGACCATCAGGCCGCCCCCCCGTCTGACGTAGTCACTCAGGCGAACCATCTCTGCTTCGCCGGCAGGCATACTCGAGAAATTTGACAAAATCACCGCATCATAATCGACCAAACGGATCGAGCCCAAACGACCATAAGAAACCTGCTTAACCGACCAATGCCGCCTCAACTTTTCATCCGGAGCCAAAGCCAACCGAAACAGCCGAGTGTCAACCGCATCATCTCCAACCAGTAGAATATTGAAATTCTCAGGCAGGTAAAAACTGAAGAAATAATCGTTATCACTTTTTAGATCATCATCAGACAAACGAAAAAAGCCGTCGTGATAACCGGGGCTGGAGATGGACAACCTAAAGTTGAGGCTTTTGGACTCACCCGAACCGATATAATATCCTTGTTGCGATATCCGTTCATCGTCAAGATAAAGGGAGACTAACCGTTCTTCAGATCCATTCAATCCATCTAAAGCAATCCCCGCTTCCGATTGACACTTGATTGTCACAGAGAAATCAAATTCGGTCCCGACCTCAATCAATTGATCTCCGGCATCAACGGCGACGATGCTACAATTATCAATCTCATCCCCCGGCAACTCGACAAAGTAAAGACTCCCGTCAAAATCGTTCAGGCTTTCGTTATCAAATAATGAGCTGGCCTGAAAATCGCTGATGATATAAATCTCCCGATTGAGATTTTTTCGTTCCGAGATCAATTTGATAGCTCGATTAATCGCGCCGGTCAAATCCGACCTGACATCGGTTGGCTCAACCGCTTCAAGAACCGAACCGGTGACTACCGGATTGCCAAACAGGTCAACCCCACCTTGCGATTGCCCGGAGGTAACGATCAAAGCCGCCTCATCCGCCTGCTCCATCTGGGCCAAGATCGCCGTCCCCTTCCGGACCGCAATATCAAAGAGACGACCATCACGAACCGACAGCCCCATCGAGGCGGAGTTATCCAAAACGATAACCGCTGAGACGGCTGCGTGTGATCCAAAAAAACCACTCTCGGTAGCCGGGCGTGCGAAGGCCATCACAATCGCCAACAAAATCAATGTCCTGATAATTAATAGCAGAATCTGCTTAATTTTAATCGCTCGGACCTGCCTCTTTTGCATCGCCTTGAGATAAACAATAGAGGAAAACTTGACCACCTTCACTTTTCGCTTGGAAAAAAGGTGGAGAAGAAATGGCAACAGTGCGGCCGCCGCCGCAACCAGTACGGCACCATTTAGAAAATTCAGCATAATCTGTTACAATCCGAGGCTATCACAATCTACGTACTCTTCCTCTTAGTTCATCGTCCGTATCCGGCAAAGGGAGATTCAACATAGCTCCGAATCTGCCGCTCAAAGTTGGGTGGAAGGGGCAGGTCCAATGCCTGCCGGTAATAGATCATGGCCGACTCACGATCGCCATCCAAATCGGCCGCCTGGCCTAAGGCACGTAAGGTGCGAGATAAAAAGATCACCCGCTGAGGGTGCGCTTCAAAATAGAGAGCTGTCTCGAGATACGAACGGGCCGCGGCAATCGATGACTCGCCGCACATCGCCAGACCGAGGCTGGATTCACCCAAACGCATCAAAAACGAGGGGCGGTTTTTGCCATACTGATAGATCTGTTCCATCTCATTTAACGCATCGCGATAATAGTTAGTCGCCAAAGCGGTATCATTTCTGGCCAGGTAAATATGCCCCATAATTATCCCGGATGAGGCCCGGCTCAATTGGGAATCATCCTCTTCGATATCACGATTGAGATAAACTATGGCACTATCAATTTCACCCATCCGATAGTACGTTTCGCCCGATTTATACAAGGCGGTTTTCTGCGTCGAATCGGTCACCAAAAGGCGGTTGTACATCACCAATGCGGAATCGTACTGCCCATCAATCAAGAGGAGGTTGGCATAAATAATTAAGAAATTGACGTTGTTGGGAGCCATCTCAATTAACGTTTCATACCCTTCACGCCCCTCTACGTAACTCCCATTCATGTAACTCATCCACGACTCTTCCGAGATAAGATAGATCGAATCCTCGTAGCTGGCCATCATCGGATGCATCGCTTCCATAAACCGCCGCATCCCGGTCTCGCGGGCAACATACTTTTCCCGCTCATAAAAGAACCGGCATAAATTAAACGATATCGTAACGCTGTCTAACAGTTGATGCCACTCCTTTTCAATCTCCACCACCGGCTTTTCATAAATCTCCTCCAACTTAGCCGACAGATTCAGATCGGTCGCTTCACGATACAATCGGGAGAACTGGCTGTAGCCATAATTATCGAGGAGATATTTTACGAATGATGAGGCGGCTGACACGTTGTCTATCCCGGGAAGTCTGAAATAATCGTTCGACTTATACATTTCAGACAACGGCGGCAAAGCACCATCCCGAGACATCGACCGCGCATAGAAATGAGGATACTCAAAATAGGCCGCCATCCCCTCAGCCAACAATGGAGGTGCATAACCAAGATAGCGATAAATCCGAACCAGATAAGCCGGAAAAGGATCAATCGTGTTATGTTCGTGGGAATAAATCCCATAACAGTTGGCGCGCGGCGGATCAATAGCATAGCCCATCCGCTGGTCCCAATCAAGCTCCGGTACCAGACAGGGTGAGAAAAAATAATTTATCTTTCCCGGAAAGCTGAACTGAAACGCTTCCTTAAATTCCTTGTAATTGATCTCAACAAAATCACGCAGGAGGTTCCAGCGAGCATCCCCCAAACTCCGGGGAATGTAATAAAAATCAAAATGAGCCGAAGGGTCAAAGCGCCAGATACCGTCGGCCCGAATATCATAATCGCATGATGTTTCATCCAGATCGGTACTGTCAACCGACAAAGGAGAAAGGCCCACCCGATAGATGACATCTCCCTTCCCGCGCACATTTTCCAAAAAATAAATCCCCCCGGCCTGACTCTGAAATTTCTTGAAAAAAGTTTGAGTCTGAGGACCAAGCGTAAACATCGAAAATTCGCAGGCAAAGAAGCCGGAATCGTTGTAGGTCGCGGTCAGATCAAGGGTAAAGTTAACGGTAAAACTGCTCTGCTTAATCCCCTCTTCCAAAGATAACAGTTTTTTCTGAATCAGAACAAACTCGCCATCCTGATTTTTTTCCCGAACCGAGATTTCAAAATTGAGGGTTCTCGCCAGAACCATTTGGCTCGAAATCGCCAACAGTAATAAAACTATGGGGAATAAAAATAATCGCCGATTCAATTTCCACCTCCGCTAATATGGTAAACCCTTATACCGACCTGGCTCCAATCCGTTGCGCCGAGGTCAAATATTACAAATGCAGAATCAATTTCGATACGGCCAACTCTCTCTGAGTCAATTACTCAGCTTTTGAATCTGCCGGTTTTTTATAAAAAGGGGGCTTGACGACATTGGCACCGAATCGCTTCCCGCGGATTTCGATCTCAACCCGATTGCCCGGTTTTGACAAACGGCGCGGCACATATCCCAACGCAATCGGTATCCCCATTGATGGGGAGATAGTACCGGATGTGACAGCACCAATCTCTTCGGTCCCTTCAAATATTTTGTATCCCGGACGGGGAAACGCTTTCCCCTCAAGAACCAAACTAACCAACCGACGAGTCGGTCGATCTTTTTTTATCCGGGCCAACGCATCCGACCCAACAAACGGTCCCGCATCAAGCTTGACAATCCAGCCCAACCCCGCCTCATACGGATTGGTCTTCTGGTCAATATCGTTACCGTACAAAGCCAGCTTCATCTCCAACCGCAAACTATCCCGCGCCCCCAAACCGATCAGAGCCATATCGTATTTTTGACCGGCGTTTACCAAAGCGTTCCAAAAAAAGTCACCCTCATCATTCGGAATATAAAACTCAAACCCATCCTCACCGGTGTAACCGGTGCGCGAGAACAACAGTTCCTGCCCCGCCACCTCTTCACGGGTGGACCGATAATAGGCCAGCCCATCAAGGTCAAAATCGGTCAGCTCTTCCAAAAGAAGCTGGGCTTTCGGTCCCTG
This sequence comes from Candidatus Zixiibacteriota bacterium, assembly GCA_030588275.1. Lineage (GTDB taxonomy): Bacteria > Zixibacteria > MSB-5A5 > GN15 > JAAZOE01 > JAUUYJ01. Next base: position 6,954 of record JAUUYJ010000044.1, read on the forward strand.
AATCGCCAAAAGGGATATCTTGTCACTATGGTTGACCAACTGTACATCACCACTAAGATGCTCCGACAGCCACTCAAAATCTTTTTCAATATTAGAAGCATTGACAACCAGCATATAATTCTCTTCGAGGCGATAGATCAAGAGATCATCAACGATCCCCCCATCCTCATAAGTCATACAGCTGTACTGCACCTGACCAATCTCCAAAACCGAAACATCATTGGTCGTCACCGCTTGCAAAAACTTTTCAGCCTCACTTCCGGAAACCTCAAACTCACCCATATGCGACAAGTCGAAAAGCCCAACCCGTTCCCGAACCGCTTTATGCTCGGAGATAATCCCACCGTACTGAATCGGCATCTGATATCCGGCAAAGCCAACCAATTTGGCACCGGCAGATTTATGAAAACCGGTGTAAGGGGTTGTTTTAAGATTTTCCAGGGGGTCGCTCACCGCCCCCCTCCACGCGTATAGTTGAGCAGACCACCGGCCCGAACAATACTCACCTGACGTGGTGTCAACGAATAGGTCACCGGGATATCAACCCCTTTGGTGATATTTTTGACCGTCAGGTCGGCACCGGTCGCTATTATATCTGAGACCATCGGCAGTTTCAAAATGTCACCCTGATCGATTTTATCGTAATCATCCGGGTTAGCAAAGTTGAGTGGGAGAATCCCAAAATTTATCAAATTAGCCAGATGAATCCGCGCAAACGATTTGGTCAAAACCATTTTCAGGCCCAAATACATCGGCGCCAAAGCAGCATGTTCCCGCGATGAACCCTGACCATAATTTTCACCACCAACAATAAATCCACCATTCTTTTCCTTAGCCCTGGTGACAAAGCCAGGATCATGCTGGAAATAAACATACTCCGCTATTTTCGGAATATTAGAACGAAGCGGCAACACCTTCGCACCGGCAGGCATGATGTGATCGGTCGTAATGTTATCGCCGGTTTTCAGAAGGACTTCCCCTTCCAAAGTTGAAGACATCCCTTTGTTAATTGGCAGAGGGGCAATATTCGGTCCGCGCAAAACGGTTACCTTGGTCGGATTATCGGTCGGCGGAATGATGCCAGCATCGTCAATCTTGATCGACTTGGGCAGGACCACTCGGGGAAATTTTTTCAGCTCTCTCGGATCGGTAATGTATCCGGTCAGAGCGGCGGCAACACAGGTTTCCGGACTGGCCAGATAAACCTGTGCATCTTTGGTTCCAGACCGACCGGGGAAATTGCGATTGAAACTCCGCACCGAGACCGCACCGGAACTGGGAGCTTGCCCCATTCCGATACATGGCCCGCATCCCGATTCCAAAATGCGCGCGCCAGAGCTGATAATATCGGTCAGTGCCCCATTGGCGGCAATCGCCTCAAAAACCTGCTTCGATCCGGGAGTGATGGTGCAGGAGACATCAGGATGAATTTTTTTACCCTTAAGCAGAGCGGCGGTAATCATCAAATCGTACAGCGACGAGTTGGTACAACTACCGACACAGACCTGATCAACCTTGGTCCGTTTAATCGACTTCACTTTGGAGATCGAATCGGGCGAGTGTGGTTTGGCCAAAAGTGGCTCCAGTTTGCTCAGATCAATTTTGATAACTTTGGAGTATTTGGCACCCTCATCCGCCTCCAGCGGGCTCCAATTCTTGGCCCGCTTCTGCAATTTCATAAACTCTTTGGTTTTTTCATCAGACGGAAATATCGAAGTTGTCGCACCCAGTTCCGCTCCCATGTTGGTAATCGTCGCCCGTTGGGGAACCGATAAGCTCTTCACTCCCGGACCACCATACTCAACAACTCGCCCCAAACCACCCTTGACGGTCAAAACCCGAAGAACCTCTAAGATAACATCCTTGGCGGTAACAAAATTTTGTAATTTTCCGGTCAACTGAATCTTAACCACTTCCGGCATCTTCAGATAAAAGGCTCCGCCCCCCATCGCCACCGCAACATCCAGACCACCGGCTCCCATCGCCATCATACCGATACCACCACTGGTCGGAGTATGCGAATCGGAACCTAACAGCGTTTTTCCTGGAACGCCGAATCGTTCGAGATGAACCTGATGGCAAATACCATTGCCCGGTCGGGAAAAATGAACCCCGTATTTGGCCGCAACCGATTGCAGATAACGGTGATCGTCGGCGTTTTCAAACCCCGACTGGAGCATGTTGTGATCAATATAACTAACCGACAGATCGGTTTTTACCTTCTTTAGCCCCAACGCCTCAAACTGCAGGTAGGCCATCGTTCCGGTCGCATCCTGAGTCAGGGTCTGATCAATCCTTATGGCGATATCTTCGCCCTCTTCCATCCGGCCATCGATCAGGTGAGCCGAGATTATTTTTTGAGTTATATTCAATCCCATTACTATCTCCCGCTATAAAAATGAACAAAATCTATCGACTGCTAAAAAACAGCCAAAACTCAAGAAAGTCAACCGATTAATCCGGAGCCGCTTGAACTTGCTCTGATAATATCTTATCTTTGTAAAATGTTGTCAAACAATATCACCGCGACCGATTTAGCTGGCCGCACTTCGCCCGACCAAACCACGATTTCCATCCTGGCTCCAGGCAAAATAAATCTGTTTTTGAAAGTCGTCGGAAAGAGACCAGACGGCTACCACGATATCTTTTCGTGGTTTCAGACAATCAGCCTGTGCGACCGGTTGGAAATCAGTAAATTAGAAACGGATGACGTAGAAATACTGACAACCGCCAAAAATATCCCGACCGGACCGGACAACCTGGTTTACAAAGCGGCCCAACTGTTTCAGAAAAAGACCGGCTGTCGTTGCGGCTTTCGGATAAAGTTGGAAAAAAATATCCCGGTATCTGCCGGACTTGGGGGTGGCTCATCCGACGCCGCAACCTTTATCAAAGCGGCTAATCGCCTCTTGAATACCAACATGAGTCGCAACGAAATGGCTCAGATCGGGCTCGAAATCGGCTCTGATCTCCCCTTTTTCTTCGGCACCGGACAGGCGGAAGTTACTGGCCGGGGAGAATTTATTGCCGATACCCCTTTTCCGATCGATTATCGGCTGATTTTGGTCACTCCCCCTCTGGAAATTCGAGCCGCCGAAGCATATCAAAGGTGGAAATTTGGCTTGACAGACTCGATTCCTGATATTAGTTTTAGTTATCGGCCAGGACGAGAGATTCACCGGAGTAAAAACGGTGATAAACTTGAGGACCGAACCGAGGAAATGGGCGAGGAGCGCAAACTATCTGACAAATTTTGGCTGTTGGAAAATAGTTTCTCGTCAGCATCATTGGTTAAAATTATTTCTGGATTGAATAATGATCTGGAACAGAATTTAACGGATTCCTATCCGGTTTTAAAGGAGATCAAAAACAGACTGGAAGAGAACGGCGCAGAATTGGTTCGACTAAGTGGTAGTGGCCCAACCATCTTTGCCCTTTTTACTAAGAGCACCCGTTTAGAAGAAAAAATAAAAAAATCCTTTGAGGGGAAAGGTTGGGAGATCGCATTTGCCCACCCTGTCATTCTGCCCGCATAAGGTGAATTTATTCAAGCGGGAGGTAGCAACTGTGGAGATCACCGAAATCAGGATCACGCTGAGAAGCGAGGAGAAATTAAAAGGATTCGCCAACGTAACTTTTGACAATTCCTTTGTAGTGCGTGGGCTCAAAGTAATCTCCGGAAACTCCGGATATTTTGTGTCGATGCCCAGTCGCAAACGACCGGATGGCTCGCATCAGGATATTTGCCACCCGATCAACAACGAAACACGACAGATGATTGAGGTTAAAGTTTTAGAGGCTTACGAAATTGAACGGAAAGCTTCCGAAGTTGAAAAAACAGTTTAACCTGAAGTCGAATTAAAAATAGCGATCGAAAGAGTACGGTCGAAGCATACCGGATGGAATATGTCGCATGTTGTTTTGAACAAATAGTTAATGCCTGCCGATCTCCAGATGATGATTGGGCAGGTTTTTTAATGGAGAATGAAAATTCCAATCGGTATGAGAAAACAAGGGAAGCAAGTGGGAGTGGGAGCAGAAAAGAGAAGCAAAAGATAAACAGAGATAGAGCCAAAAGCTCTAATAAATTTGAGAACGAGAAGAAAAGAAAATTAAAATAAATCCGGGACAACCGGGTCGCAACAAAACAGACCTTTAAAGAGGAAAACAGGTCACCAAAGATGTTAAAAAATAAGCGTGTGCGATTAATCTGTGGCTCGTCCAACCGTCCCCTCGGTGAGGCGATCGCTCGAAAACTAAACGTGTCGTTGTGCGATACCAAAACAACCCGCTTTTCCGATGGGGAAGTTTTTGTTCAGATTAACGAAAATATTCGTGGAGCCAACGTCTTTATTATCCAATCGACCAACCCGCCGGCTGAAAACCTGCAGGAACTGTTGATGCTAATCGACGCTTCGCGGCGTTCCTCGGCCAAATATATCACCGCCGTGATCCCCTATTATGGATATGCTCGAGCCGACCGCAAAGAACGGCCGCGCGTCTCCATCACCGCCCGTCTGGTGGCCGATCTTTTGACCACCGCCGGAGCCGACCGGGTGATCACGATGGATTTACACGCCGCCCAGATTCAGGGGTTTTTCAATATCCCGGTTGACCATCTTTATTCGTCGATAATTTTCAACAGCTACCTTCAGGAGATAACGACCAACGAGTTGGTCGTCGTCAGTCCCGATGTTGGTTCAATCAAGGTTGCCCGGTCGTTTGCCAAAACTATGGGAGCCAGCCTGGTTATTATCGATAAACGTCGTCCCGAACAGAATGAAATGGAAGTGGTCAACATTATCGGTGAGGTGGCCGGCCATGATGTCCTGCTCAGAGACGATATGATCGACACCGCTGGCACTTTGGTCGGAGCGGCCGAAGCGCTTAAGGCGAAAGGTTGCGGGCGTATCTTTGCCTGTGCCGCCCATGGGGTTTTATCTGGTGAAGCATTAACTCGCCTGGAGAAATCCCCAATAGAACAAGTTATTATTTCCGACTCAATCGATAACCACGAGCGGAAACTTTCCGATAAATTTGTAGTGTTAAGCTCGGCTGAAGTTTTTGCCGAGGCAATCGACCGGATCGAATCGGGTGCATCGATTTCGATTATGTTTAATGACTGATTTTTGAAAACAGTTTTTTGGAGGTTTTAATAGATGCAAGAGAAAAATCTTACCGTAACGAAAAGAGAGTTAACCGGCAAAGGTCCCAATCGCCGGTTGCGAAGCGAGGGTGAAGTCCCGGCCATTATATACGGACCGACGACTGACCCGATTTCGATCAAAGTTAATTACGTGGAACTTTACCGTCTGATGCATGGTGAGCCCCTTTCGACAATTATCAACATTTCGATTGATGGTGATGACGCTCCGGCCCGCAAGGTCATTATTCGAGAATTGCAAAAGGACCCGGTCAGCAATCAGCTGATGCATATTGATTTCCATCATATCCGTCTTGA
>JAUUYJ010000362.1 GCA_030588275.1 Candidatus Zixiibacteriota bacterium
AGCCTATAGTTGGATACTTGATGCCGATTCGCGTGAATTGGTCTGGTCGATGCAGGATGACTGCCGCAATGCCGACGAAATTTCTGACAACCTTCGTGAATGCACTGACAATGTTCGGCTTGAATCTGGTAAGTATGAGGTCTATTACTACGTCGGTGGAAATGAATTGGTTTTTTCCGGAAATGTTGATATCTCAATTGAAGATTTGGGCGACCTGTTTGATCTCTTGGGAGATGTGATTGTCATCGACCGGGAAAATCACCGCACCCTTGATGATGAAGATTATGAAGAGTTAATGATGACGATCCGGACCAATGCCGAGGTTCGAGATTACAACCCGGAATTCGGTTCTGATCGCAATTCGATTGTAGATATCAACCAACCGGAAAGTGATGAATATCATAATCAAGGGTTTACTCTCAAAAAAGAGATCGATCTCAAGCTATATGCGATTGGAGAGTTCTCCGATTCGCATGACCTGTTTGTCGATGGCGCCTGGATAATCAATGCTGATACCCGCCAAAAAGTTTGGACGATGGATGAGTGGAATACCGATCGTGCGGGGGGCGCGAGTAAAAATCGAAGTTTCCATGATCTTTTGACATTACCAGCCGGAAACTACATTGCCTATTATGCGACCGACGATTCGCACGATCCGGGCGAATGGAACCAGCCACCGCCGGCTGACCCTAATAATTACGGTCTATCCATTGCGGTGAGCAAATCATCTGATTTGAATTTTGTTACGCCGTATGATGATAAATTGATCGAAACGGAGATTATAAAAATTGTCCGAGTTGGCAACGACGAACTCAATCAGCGGGGATTTACCCTGAAGGAAAAATCGAAAATCCATATTGAAGCGTTGGGAGAGCGATGTCTCTCCGACGAATGCCTGGCCGATATGGGCTGGATCGTTGATGCCGATAATATGGAGCGGGTCTGGGCAATGGACCACGATAATGTTGAGTATGCTGGTGGTGCGGCCAAGAATTGTCGCTTTGATGGAATCATTGAATTACCGGCTGGGAACTACATGGTTTATTATCGGACCGATGATTCGCACGCCTATCGTTCCTGGAACGCATCTCCGCCGTTTGATCGGCGTAAATGGGGTATTACTGTTTCCGGCATGGGTGATGGTTTTGACAGTAGCAGATTTTCCCTGTCCGATTATTTTGAGCCGTCTGGCGATGTCTTGGTGAATCTTACCGGTCTTGGTGACGACGTTGATCTGAGCCGTGAGTTTTCCCTCAGTCAACGAACCCCGATCAGAATTATTGCCGTTGGCGAGGGTAAGGGACGAGAGATGTACGATTATGGCTGGATCGAAAACGATAAGACTGGTGAAGTTATTTGGGAAATGACCTATCGCAAAACGCGCCATGCCGGGGGTGCCAACAAAAACCGGATCTCGGTGGCCAATATCATTCTGGATGAAGGGGAATACACCGCCTTTTTTGTCACCGATGGCTCCCATTCCTTTGAAGATTTTAACGCTTCTCCACCGGATAATCCGGAATCATGGGGCGTTGTCGTTACGCAAAGATAAAGCACCTGTATCATATAGAAACACTCTTTCCAATTAAATCAGGAGTCTTACCCGAGGCTCCTGATTTTTTCTATCCCTACCATTCTTACTCCCTTTAATCCGGTATCAAGAATCGACCTTGACAACCGCTCCTATAGTCCTAAATTGCGACAGCTTTGCCGTTCGGATAGCAGTTGAGTCCGGTGTCAATCGGTTTTTTATGAGGATGATGTTATGAGACTATACGAATTTGAGGGAAAATCTCTATTTGCCAAGTTTGGAATTCCTATTCCACCGGGGCAAGTTGCTTTTAACCCGGAAGATGCTACCAAAATAGCGCAGGAAATTGGTGGGCCGGTGGTTCTAAAGGCGCAGGTTTTAACCGGTGGACGAGGAAAGGCGGGAGGGATCAAGATTGTTGATTCAGCCTCCGACGTTTCTTCTGCCGCTGAGGAGCTTTTTGGTCTGACGATCAAATCGTATCCGGTTGAAAAGATTTTGGTCGAGCCGAAGCTGGATATCGTTAAGGAGTTTTATCTCGGTGTTACTATCGACCGGGCTAATTACAAACTTGTCCTGATCGGTTCCTCCGAAGGTGGCGTGGATATCGAGGAGACTGCTGAAAACGAT
>JAUUYJ010000183.1 GCA_030588275.1 Candidatus Zixiibacteriota bacterium
CTCCCCACCAAAGGTTGAGCCTTTATCAGGCTCTGGGGGGTCCTTTGAGTATTTGGGAGAAAAGAAAACCAGCCGCTCTCCGGTCCGTTTTCCCTGACGCTTGGTGTTGACATCAAGCTCAGCACCCCACAGTACCAGTTCGCATTCCACAAAACCGCTATCCCCTCGAATCTCGATATTTGTGTTAAGAATATCAAAATCCCAAAAATTAGACTTTGCCAGCGGATTATCGTTACGTGAATATGATGGCCGGGAAACAGTCAGCGAACGACCGCCTGACTTGTCAAAGATATTTTGTAATTTTGTGTGGATTGAATTTTTGGTCAATAGCTCGCCACGGGAAATTTCGACTTGAGAGGCGCAGACCTTTAGTAGCTTGGAAACATCTTGTTGCTGAACCCCCTTTCTAACCATATCGATACTCAGTTCAATCCACCGCTCGTCGCTTATTTTGACCGCGTCCTGAGCCAGTAAATTTTGAGATAGGAGAATAATAATCAAAAACGGGATAGAGTGGACAAGATTTTTACTCATAATAATTGCTCCTAATTGTTGAAGCCACACTAATGACGGAGCAATACTCGATGATGATCCCACAATGTCATATGTGTTTTATTATCTATAATCACTATAGGTCTTATAATGTCATTTGTCAAGACTCCTTTTCTTTTTTTTATAATATTTGTCGCCGCCACATTCCCCGCAACTTCACCCTTGTTTCCGAATCAGACGCATGATTTAATGAATAGACTAAAACCACAGGCTGGCCCACAGGTATTCGTACTATTAGCCAGTAATCAACACCGATCCGATAGTGCGGATATACAAAAATGAGCATACGAACCCAATTTTAGATAATCTGCGAAGCGAAGGGGCAATCACCAACCTCAAAACAAAAACGGCGCAAACATCTTGCTGGTCTTCATATATGCGATGTATGCGTCACCGAAGTATGCAATATTTTCAGCCTCTTCCCGCTTGGCCGTCATTATCATCGAAACGGTCGCGACAAGCACTAAAGCCAAACCTAAGTATGAAAACTGTTTCAGAAACGCACCCCAAGCTAAGAATAAAAGCGAACCATACATCGGGTGCCTGATAAAGCGATAAGGACCTGTCGTTATCAATGCAGTTGTCTTTTCAAAATTCAACAAAGCCGGATCGACTCGTTCGCTATCTGCTTTGCCCAACAGTTTGAACAAAATCAGGCCATGAATAGCACCATACGCGCTGACAAACAGAATAACCCATGAGGCAATCTGACGCAGACTAAAAGGATCGTGAAACCAAAAATCTATGTTCAACAGAATCAGAGCCAGAATCGCTTCCCAGCCAAAAAACCGAGGGAAACCATGCGACCGAATATTTTTAAACGACCCCCACGACGCATAAACGCATCCAGCGGAGATAATCAAGAATATGATTAATTTCAAATATGGAATCATTTTCTAAACGCTATTCATCTCATGTATCATCATATACAAATATTCTATCTTATTATAACCTGCATTGACTATACGCATCTCCCCTTTTCTTCTCAACTATTTTTTTGAATGGGAATCTTTCCCAATATTTACCCATGTTTTTCCTATTTAGTGATAGCGTCAGCCAACGCGCTGGTTTAGATTGCAGAATGGAGGAGCTAATAATGATCTGGATTGTTTCGGCTGTTTGCTTAATAGTAGGATCGGGCGTCGCCTGGTATGTTGCGTCATCCAAAGCTGGGCTAAAATTTACCGAAAAAATATCATCGCTTGAGAGTGACAAAGCGGCGGCTGTAGGGATAGCCGATGAACTCAGACGTCGATCCGACAAGGCGGCTGAGGATTTTGAAAAACTACGAGAGAAACTATCGGAATCTGAAAGCCAGCGCACAGCGGCTGTAACGCGATCTGAGGAGATGGCTAAAAACCTCAATGAGCAAAAGGAGCTTCTGGAGGATGCCAAATCCAAACTGACCGATACGTTTAAGTCGCTCGCCTCAGAAGTCCTAAGCGACAGCAATAAAAATTTCATGATACTGGCTGAGGAAAAATTCACATCGCTACAGAAAAATTCTCGCACCGATTTGGATATCCGCAAAACGGCCATCGAGGAATTAGTCAAACCGTTGAATCAGGCAGTCGCCGATTATCAACGGGAAACGCGCGAGCTTGAGAAAAAACGGGTCGCCGACACCAGCGCCGTTGGGGAGCAGTTGAAATCTTTGGCCCTGGCTCAGACATCCCTTCAGAACGAAACGGCCCGGCTGGTCAATGCCTTGAAATCGTCTCAGGTAAGGGGGCGGTGGGGCGAGATTACTCTGCGCCGGATAGCCGAATTGGCCGGGATGTCGAAGCATTGCGATTTTGAGGAACAGAGTTCGGTGACGACCGAAGATGGTCGCCTCCGCCCCGATATGATCGTCAAGCTTCCGGCTGGGCGTCAGGTTGTGGTCGATTCCAAAGTGCCGCTAAAAGCATACATGGAAGCTCTGGAGGCGGATAATGAAAATGACCGGGCCGAGGCATTAACACGTCATGCTGTTCAAACCAAAAAGCATGTTGCCGACCTTTCCCGAAAAGAGTACTGGAAGCAATTTGATGGGGCGGTCGAATTTGTCGTCATGTTTATCCCGAATGATTCCTTTCTGGCGGCGGCCACCGATAACGACCCGAATCTGATTGAGCATGCCCTGGAGCAGAGCATCATCATCGCCACTCCGGCCACATTTATTGCACTACTTAAGGCGATTGCTTTTGGATGGCGGCAGGAAGTTGTGGCGGAGTCGGCCCAGAAAATTTCTGTTCTCGGAAAAGAATTGGCTGGACGGTTGGGTACGATGGTTGAGCATCTGGCCGGCGTCGGCAAATCACTCAATAAATCGGTCGAATCGTACAACTCGACCATCTCATCTTTCGAGAAGCGGGTCTTGCCATCGGCACGGAAATTCAAGGAGCTTGGGGTTGAGGGGAAAAAAGAGATTGAGAATTTACAACCGATTGATCAAACCGCCCGCCAACTTTCGATGTTAGCTTCGGATGAGACAAGCGCAAGCAATGATTGAGAGTATTTATATTTTGCTTCTGACAGAGAAACTATCCAAGGCCGATCGGCAGGTGCAAAAAACAATTATTTTTATTGATGCGAATCTGACCATAATGATCGGTCAAATCGGTGCATCACATCAATCAATCGAAAGCATGTATGGTTAAGCTGATAAAGGCCCACCCACTTATTTCGATCTTGTTAGCCGCCTTTTTGGTCCGGCTGGTGGCGGTTATTTGGTCGCAAGGGTTTATCCATTCGGACGACCATTTTGACACCATTGCCGTGGCCTGGGATTGGTTTGAGGGAGGCTTGTGGGGTGATGATAGTTTTTTGCGCTGGAAAGATAATCTTTCTGACAAGATAAGCCGGTTTCCCTTATACAATCTGTTTCTGCTGGCTCATATGAAATTTGGTCAGGCGATTGGGATGACATCACTTGGGAGCATGATGTATTCAATCAGATTGTCGCACGCTCTGATTTCTTTGTTCCCGATAGCTGTTATCTTTGTCGTCGTGCGTCAAATGACCGGGTCACTTCGTTGGGCGGTTGTTGGAGGACTGGTGGCCGGATTCCATTTCGGCCTGCCGTTTATCGGTGTCCGCAACCTGATTGAAGCGGTCGGCGGAAATATCTGGATCGTTGCTCTGGGGTTTTTGTACCTGTATCGCCGCGACCAAAATATTAAATGGCTCTACCTGGCTGGGCTTGTGTCTGGTCTGAGTTGGATGATCCGCTTTCAGCTTGCCTTTGCGATACTGCCGGTTCCGTTTTTATTGTGGTGGGAAACAAAAAAGTTGCGCACCGCAGTTCATTATTCGCTGGCGGTCGGAGCGGCCATATTATGTTCTGCTTTTATTGACTGGTGGTTGCTGGGTCGGTTTTCCGGTTCAACTATCGCTTACCTGTCGATGAACACCGGGTATGGTGCGTTGTACAAAACGATCCCGCTTTTGTACCCGACTCTGCTTTTAATACTTTTGGTCCCCCCTCTTTCCGTTCCGGCTCTTTATGCCTCTTTTCGACCGTCCTTTTTCAAAAAGCATGCGGTACTGGTTGGCAGTTCGGTTTCCTTTTTGTTGATCCATTGGCTCCACCCGCACCAACAAGAACGATTCATTTTTCCAATTCTGCCCGCTTTTATCCTGATCGCTATTTTGGCTATGTGGCAGTATAGTAAGGATCGGAAATTTGAGATATGGTCCCAAAAAGGCTGGCGACGAACCCTGATCGCATCGGTGAGCCTTAATCTGGTACTGTTGACGATGACGACATTTGCCTATGGGCACAAAGGAATCATCGAACCGTTGCGTTGGTTTGAAGCGAACGATCCCAAAGCGCGTGTCCTGTTTTTGAAACCGAATATCAAGAGATGGCTTCCAATTGAATATGGCGGCAACCGGTTGAATCGAACATATATCCGCGAATGGCCGCAATTTCAATCGTTCGGTACCGACATAACTGCCAATCGAACCTTTGATTATTTTGTAATTTATCCGAAACGATCTGACGATCTCCCCGATTATCTTGATTCCCTCACGAGCCGTTTTGGTGAACTCGAACTACTCTTTGAGATTGCCCCTTCATCCTACGACCAGACCTTGCACCTTCTCAATCCGGGCCACAATGACAACTACGCCGCCTATATTTATAAGCCTGCCTCACTCGTTGAGAAAGCAAAGTAGGCCAGATTATTGATGTACCATTAGATAGAAGTTTGTTAATTGTTTGAGAAAATGGTTTTGTAACAACTATACGTTGCCCCAATGATAACGAGGTGAGTTATGACTGCGATAATTAAAGTTTTTCTGGCTCTGACAATGGTTTCGATGTTTGCCATATCAGCCTGGGCCGATCAACCGATTGACACGGCCGATTCCTTTTACAACGACGGCCCTCATATCTATTGGGATAATGATACAACCGCCATAATTCTTTATTGTGACGAGATGCAACTCGCCACCGACACAGTTTATTCTAATACGATAATTGAATTTGACGGACTCGGATATGACAGCAAAAACAGCTATCGCATTCCGGTCAGTCCAAAGAAAACTGACACCACCTTCAACTTTTCTGCTAAGAAAATATTTGCCTTAAGCGACCTCCACGGAGAGTACGAGTACCTGATTGATATTTTGGTAAACAGCAAAATAATCGACGCTGACCATCATTGGATTTGGTCTGATGGGCATCTCGTTATCGTGGGAGATATCTTTGACCGAGGTGATATGGTTACCGAATGCTTGTGGTTAATATACCATCTCGAACAGGAGGCCACAGCGGTAGGCGGCAAGGTTCACTATACGCTTGGCAACCACGAGTTGATGGTTTTGCGTGGAGATAACCGATATATCAATGAAAAATATTTAAAAGGGATCTGTCGCAAATCGCGCATTGGGCATAAGGATCTGTTCGGACCGGATATGGAACTGGGCCGGTGGCTTCGCACCAAGCCGACCGCGATTACAATCAA
>JAUUYJ010000338.1 GCA_030588275.1 Candidatus Zixiibacteriota bacterium
CCGCTTTTCCAAAACGGCACAGATGATAGCAAGACGCTTACCATCCAGCCCGGATGCCACCCGTTGCGGAGTGCCATAAGGAGAGGTTACCACGAGAGCTTCGACCTCGATTAAAAACGAGCGACTCCCTTCGGCGGCGGCGGTCACGACCCGACCGGGCGACCAGCCGGATTGATCAGATGAATAAAAAAGCCGAGACGGGTTCTTGATCTCTTCCAATCCCCGTCCGGTCATCTCAAAAACGCCGATTTCACCAGATGGGCCGAAGCGATTTTTTTGCGAGCGTAACAATCGATAGAGATGTTGCCGATCACCCTCGAAATACAGAACCGCATCAACCATATGCTCCAAAACTTTTGGTCCGGCGACCGAACCATCTTTGGTGATGTGACCGATGAGAAACAGCACCTTGTCTTTCTTTTTTGCAATTTCGATTAATCGAGAAGATGATTCCCGCACCTGCCCAACCGTACCAGGCGGCGAATCGAAGGCTGTTGATGCAATCGTCTGGATTGAATCGATCATGATGACTTGAAAGCGGTCGTCGCACAAATCTACTATTTTTTCAAGCTCCGATTCGTTGACAACCGAAATATTTTTGCCGCTAATATCAAACCGCGAGGCACGATCTTTGATCTGCCCAATCGACTCTTCACCGGAAACGTAGAGAACACCGTACCCGGCTTGTCCAAATTTGTCAGCCGCCTGAAGCAGTAAAGTTGATTTTCCGATACCCGGTTCCCCACCGATCAGGACCGCCGATCCAACCACCGCTCCCCCACCCAGCACGCGATCTAATTCATCGATGGATGATTGCATCCGATTCTGCGAGTCGATTGAAACTTCGTCCAGAGATTTAACCTCAACCCCGCCCATTACTGACTTGGTTTTGGTAGATGCAGATGATGCCAGAACCTCTTCATGGAGGCAGTTCCATTGTCCGCAATCGCGGCATTGTCCCTGCCAACGATGGTGCATCGAGCCACAATTGGTACAGAAAAAGGCTGTCTTCTTTTTGGGTGCCTGTTTCATCAGTTCGCCTTTTCCATTGAGTCGTTATTTGCCGAATCTCCTGATATAAATTGCCTGACTATCTGATTGTCAGTCTGCTTGATCTCATCTGGTGTCCCGTCCCAAATTATCTTTCCTTCATGAAGCATCACAATTCGGTCGGCGATTTTTGAAGCAGACGCCATGTCATGCGTTACCGCAATCGACGTTACGCCCAGTTGGCGATTGACGTTAACGATCATTTCATTGACATGATCGGCTGAGATCGGGTCGAGACCGGTAGTAGGTTCGTCATAAAGCAAAACATCCGGCTCCGTTGCGATAGCCCGCGCCAGCGCGACCCGCTTTTTCATTCCGCCTGAAATCTCCGATGGCATCTTCTCAGTGATATCATCCAGACCAACGAGCTGTAATTTTTCCGCCACAATCTTTTTTATCTCTCTTGGTTTCAGGCGCATGCTTTCCTTAAGACAAAATCCGATATTCTCTCCCACCGTCATCGAATCAAACAAAGCGCCAAACTGAAACAGCACCCCAATTTTTCTTCGGACCTTATTTAATTCATATGGATGCAAGGTATTGATATTTTCCCCATCGACTATCACATTTCCCCGGTCCGGGGTTAACAGCCCAACAATATGCTTGAGAAGGACCGACTTACCACATCCCGAACGACCAATGATGACAACCGATTCACCCTTCGCGACCGACAGACTAACCCCAGCCAAGACCTGATGATCTTCAAAGCTTTTGTAGATGTCGTCGAGGATAATCATATCTGAAACAGCACCATCGCCATCAAAAAATCGGCCACTAAAATTAAGACGGCGGCAGATACTACCGCCTGAGTGGTTGATAAACCAACCCCCTGCGCCCCACCATCGGTGGTCATTCCATGATAGCATCCCATTAGTGATATAATGGCACCGAAGGCAAACGCCTTGGCCAAGCCGGAAAAGAAATCGGAGAGCCGGAACAACTGCTTGAAGCCGTTCATGAACGTCTCGTACTCCATATCAACCAGCACAACGGCGATTATCAAAGCACCTAGCATGGCGATAAAATCGGCAACAATTGTCATCACCGGAAGCATGATAATTCCGGCGACAAAGCGTGGCATAACAAGATACCGAATCGGATCGACCGCCATCGTTTCCATCGCATCAATCTGCTCGGTCACTTTCATCGAACCCAGTTCGGCGGCAATCCCGGCTCCGACCCGTCCGGCTATAACCAGCGCTGTCAGTACCGGGGCCAACTCAATAAGAACTGCCTTGCCGACGGCCCCTCCCAGATATCGCACCGGTACATAATTTTTGAATTGATAAGCCGCCTGCCATGCAGATACCCCACCGGTGAATACGGAAGTAATCATAATCAGCCACATCGATTTGACACCGATAAAATACATTTGGGAAAAAATCAGATGAAGCGAACGGGGA
>JAUUYJ010000232.1 GCA_030588275.1 Candidatus Zixiibacteriota bacterium
AGCATTTCAAATATCTGGTGACCGAATCACGCCTTATGGGGAAACATGTAATTGATCGGTGCAATTTGACGATTTTGGAGGAGCCAGGATACGAGTATCTCTATGATTTCCTGACTTCCAATGAGGTAGAGATTGTCGCATCGCTACCCCATTTTGACCAGACTCTGACCGATCGCCAACGGGGTGATGGGGTTTTTGATAAATCGATCACCGCTCTGAAAAAGCTGAACGAGCTTGGTTATGGAAAAAAACTAGCGTTGAATTTGGTTTACAATCCGGGTGGGCTATTTTTATCGGCACCACAAAAACAGCTCGAACGTGAATTCAAAGAGAATCTGAAACGCCGCTTCGGAATTGTCTTCAATCATCTGTACTGTATCAATAACCTGCCGATTAATCGCTACCTGATGCGTCTTAAACAGCTTGGCAAATTTGAGCTGTATATGGAGATGCTCGTCAATGCGTTCAATCCATCGACACTTGACGGTTTGATGTGTCGTCACCAGATATCGGTCGGATACGACGGCCAAATATACGATTGCGACTTTAACCAGATGCTCGACCTACCGGTCAAATCGGTTGCACACGTTGACGATTTCGATTATGAGAAATTTATGGACCGCCGGATTGAGATCGCCAATCATTGTTTTGGCTGTACCGCCGGATCGGGATCAAGCTGTGGTGGTGAGATTGCTGTCTCAGATGTGAAAAATTCGATTGAAGTATAAAGCAAACCCGGTTTGCCAATAAATTAAAAACTGAAAATCAGCAAGAAAATTGGGCGAGCCACATTACTGGCAATGTAGATGGCAATTAAGATTTTTGAGTAACGGTCAGAGATCAAAGCCAACAAGAATCAGGATGCAAATTTGTCGAAGCTGGTCCAGTACCCTTTGGTCAATCGGTACGGAGTAAAGCCGACCTCTTTTACCTCATCCGGAACCTCTTCATCCGGGACCGGCTCAATAATTTTCAGATCTTCGGTCCAGCTAAAAATCTGAACCAGATCTGGTCGGGGTCCCAATCTAATCGCGGCCCGTTCATCCCCCCTGATTTCCCACTTACCTTCGACCTTGCCCAACGAGCCAACATGCTCTTTGCACAAAGCGAGAAGATACTGTTGCACCGAATATTGATGTCCGGTCAGGAAATTGACTTTTGGTTTGGGCATCGGGATTTCGGCACCGAGCGTTAACTCGTACTCGAAATATTTTAATGTCATGGTCGCCATACCATATAAATTCGACAAAATGCAAAAAAATTCAACAACAATTCTTCAATTTATCAGGCTTCTCTCATCTAATCAAAAATTTTCAAAAATCCGACTCGGCCCGTTTTATTGGTTTTTTTGACTTAAATCAACCGTTTTGGGCGCAAAATCCTTATTTTGATTGTGGCCCAAGGGCCAATCGCTTGTATATTAAGTTGTTTATATCTCCGAACCCTGATCGGCCGACTCGGTCGCCGCGGTCGCCAGGGACTATACGGTTGGGGGAGTAATCACCCAGCCTGCCCGGCTTTGGCAAAGGAGACACCAGAACATCTCTTCCGTCGCCAGCCGGTTACGTTTTTTTTTATAACTTTTTATGAATATGATGATTGGTACAGCATATATCCTGGCTGGAGGCCTCAGCCGTCGGATGGGTGAAGACAAGCTCTTTCTCCAGATGGGACAGACAACCCTTTTGGCCAGAGGGATAAAGACCTGCCGAGAATTATTTGAAACGGTCAAAATTGCCGGTGGTACGGCTGAAAAATTTGAGTCGTTTAATTGTAACGTCGTCGTTGATTTCCCCGGAGCTAAAGGACCAATGGCCGGTATCATCGCCGCCTTGCAGGATTGTAAAGAGGATAGCTGTTTTATTGTCGCCGCCGATCTGTGTGATCTTAATGGTGATATTGTTAGAAAATTGATAAACGGGTACAACGGTCAACCGTACTGCGGTCTCCTCGAACCGAATGGGATTCAGCCTTTATGTGGAATTTACAATAAATCTGCCCTGCCACATTTATTGGATAAGGCCAAGTCGGGGCAGTTTGGACTGCGCATTGCCCTGTCTGAAATGGCATATCAGGGAATCGGGATTGAATTAGATATCTGGCGCAACATAAACCGCTTAAGCGATCTGAAATTAATTGGAGAAAAAAATGTTTGAAATTGGGATTGTTGGAGCGAAAAATGCGGGAAAAACGACCCTTGTTGAGAAACTGGTAAGGCTGTTAGTTACAGACGGTTACCAGGTGGCGACAATTAAAAATAGTGCCCATAGGCATTTTTTTGACCAACCGGGAAAAGATAGCGACCGCCACCGCCAAGCCGGAGCTGGCGTGACTCTGGCTCTTTCACCTTATGAATTGGCCCTTTTTGGATCGGCTGACCCCGACCTGACCGAAGAAATTAGACAGATAATTGAAAGACGATTTGACATTTGTATTGTCGAAGGGGACAAACGGGCGGATCGACCGAAAATCCTCCTCACCCGAAATATTGAGAAGCTTGGTAAATGGCTACCGGATAATGTAATTGCCACGTATGGGGTTCAAGGGAATATCATAAAAGATCGGGATATCCCTCATTTTCATACAAACGATATCGATCCGTTGGCGGTATTTATAAGAGAGAATGTTACCATTGCAAACCGGGAACTGATATCTTTAGATGGCTGATAAAATTAAAAATCTTAAAGTGAAATATCTCCGGGTCTCGCTTTTGAACGGTTGTAATTTCAACTGTTTCTACTGCCGTCCATCTGGTGTCAGGCAGATGGCGAGCGCAAACAAGGGTGAATTTGAAAAATTCCAAATGGCAATTGACCTCTTTTATAAAATCGGAATAAAGAAGATACGATTCACCGGGGGTGAGCCAACCCTCTATGGCCAATTGGTCGATCTGATTACCTCAACCCGGATGCTTGGGGACGATCTTCATATCGGGCTGACGACCAACGGTCTGCTCCTTGATAAATTGGCCCCCCAACTGGCTGGGGCCGGGTTGAATTCGGTCAATATCAGCCTCGACACGATTAATGAAAATAAATTCAAAAAAGTGACCGGGCTCGACCGTTTCAATCAGGTGCTGGCCGGAATAATCAGAGCGGAAAAACATATTCAGACCGTTAAGCTTAATTGTGTCTCGATCAAAGGGATCAATGATGATGAAACGGCCGGGATGATCGACTTTGCTAATCAACTCGGAGTCGATATTCGATTTATTGAATACATGCCCAACATAAATAATCCGGATGACCGAAACCGATACATCTCCGGGGATGATATTCGAGCCAGCTTGCCATACCGGTTGAGACCTATGGCAAAACAACCGACCGGAGCGGCGCGGTATTTCAGATCATCAGATCTCAAGATTCGAGTCGGCTTTATTAATTCGGTCAGCCATCCGTTTTGTGACAGTTGTGACCGTATCCGGCTTTCTTCTGATGGTCGGCTGTACGGCTGTCTTTTTTCGGGTGAGTCGATTGATCTGTTTTCTTTAATGGAAGCCGATGCGCAAAAGCCGCTTGACCAGATCAGGCAACTGGTTGGTCGGAAAAAATATCTGGGTTGTGCCGGAGCTTTAGAAGCGCCCGACAACCTCCCCTCATTTATAAATTTGGGTGGATAATAATGAGTTCTTTAAGCCATACCGATAGTGACGGCAAAGCAAAGATGGTTGACGTCGGAGCCAAACGGGTAACATCACGCTCGGCTGTTGCATCGGTCGAGGTTGTTCTCAACGATGATGCCTATAGTGCCGCTCGGGAAAACCGCTCGGCCAAGGGGGACGTTCTGGCGGCGGCCAAGTTGGCCGGGATCATGGCAGCCAAAAAAACCTCCGATTTAATCCCACTATGCCATCCCCTCCCGTTGGATGTTGTCGAGATTAGTTTTTCATTTGATGATTCGGCAAAGACAATCAAAATCAGATCGTCGGTCTCCTGCCAAGCTCGAACTGGAGCCGAGATGGAAGCTCTGACCGCTTGCTCCGTTTCTGCTTTGACAATTTATGATATGCTCAAAGCGATTCAAAAAAATATTGTGATTACAAATCTGGTACTGCTAAAAAAATCGGGAGGTCGTTCGGGTGAATACTGCCGGGAAAATTCATAAAATATCGGTCTCGACCGAAAAGGGTCTGAAGAAAAAAAATATCGATCAGGCGATGATGATTGCCGATTTTGGCATTGATGGAGATGCCCACGCCGGTTCCGACCGGCAGATATCGCTTTTGCCGCTGGAGTCGTTTGAAAAAGTTAGATCGGAACTGTTAACGATTAATCCTGGTGATTTTGCCGAAAATATTACCACTATCGGGCTCGATTTTTCC
>JAUUYJ010000334.1 GCA_030588275.1 Candidatus Zixiibacteriota bacterium
ATAAATCCAGGACCGAAAAATATCTCTCTGATTTCCCCTTTGGCAATATTGGTAATAGTATCGTTGACCATCCATACGGCGGTCGTCAACTCAGGGAATTTTTCCTTGAGATTGGCGACAAATTGATCCTTCGCTTTGAACTCATCACCACCGGTGACAAGCACCATCATCGACTGCCCGCTGTTTTTTCCTTCTCGGATTATCAGAAAACGGAGCAGGCCGGTGTGGTTAATCAGATCGTAAACCGGTATATCAAGCTCCTCGGTCTGTTGCCGGACAAAATGCACCAAACGGTTGGAGATATCTGACTGGAGGTGGCATTTGTTGATATTGAAAATCCGGTCGAAACGGCCCCGTTCATGAAGCCCCAGGACAAACGGCTGGTCGTGGTATTTAAGGTCGGCAACGTTGAACGAATATTCCATTTTGTTGCGATAGAAAAACAGCTCAGGAGATGGTATCAGGTCGGCCACTTCGATTTCTTTGAATGACCCGATATGTTCCAAGCAGTTGATTATCTGTTGCCGTTTATAAAAAATCTGACGTTCATGCTCCAAGTCCTGCCAGGTACATCCACCACACAGCTCGTTATGCTCACAGATCGGGTCGATCCGTTCCGGAGAGTTTTTTAAGATTCTAATCAGCTTGGCCTGATTGTATGTCTTGCGCGATTTGACAATCCGAGCCAGAACCGTCTCCCCCGGCAAACCGCCGTTGACAAAGGTCACCTTACCCTCGACGTACCCAACCGCTTTACCGGTAAAAGCCAGCTCGACAATATCAATCTCAAACAGTTGTTTCACGCCTCACTCCGTCTGTTTTTATGAATATCATGAACGACCTGTTCCGGGCAAAAATCTGTTTCCGGCTGGATCGTGACATGATCGATGCCATGCTTTTCAAGCAATGTCTGATGGACTGTTTTGATAATATCGGTACAATGCCCAAAGCGATCGGCCGCCAACTTGATGTGGCAGGACAACGCCGGTTGGCTGGATGAGATCGACCATATATGCAGATGGTGGACATCTTCGATCCCGTCGATGTCGGCGATTGTTTGCGTCACCTCGTCGATGTTAATGTTTTTTGGGACTGCCTCCATAAATATGCCGCCCGCCTCTTTGATGATGTCCAGCCCGGACCAAAAAATCATCATGGCGATCAGGACCGACAAAATCAGATCGAGTAAGAGCCATCCGGAAAAAAATATAATCACGCCGCCGATTATAACTGCCACCGAAGAGATTGTGTCATACAGCATGTGCAAAAAAGCGGCTCGGTTGTTGATCGTCATGTTCCGATTTTTGTGGAGAATAAAAACTGAAGCTAAGTTTCCCAATAGGCCTATTACCGCCACCGTCAGCATGATTGGAGCGTCGATCTCTTGCGGGTCGGAATACCGCTCAAACGCTTCGTAGATAATATATCCGGCGATCCCAACCAGCGTCAGAGCGTTTATCAGAGCGGTCAAAACTTCGAGTCGTTTGAAGCCGTAGGTCGACCGCTTGGTCGGTTTCAGTTCCGCACCACGAGCCCCAAAGTAAGCTAAGATCAGAGCGATGACGTCAGACAGGTTGTGCGCCGCGTCAGAAAGAAGGGCCAGCGAACCGGAGAGAATTCCACCGATGAATTCGGCGGTGGTGATGACGACATTGAGGAGGATCGTCAATCCCAGTTTTTTTGAGTCGGTTATATGTGCGTGGCTATGGCTCATACTATAAATACTTCTCGGCCTCTGATATTAATTGAACAACTTTTCGCTTGGCCGAATTTAGGGTATAATCGGTTCGGAATCAAGTGGTATCACCACTCTCAGGTGAGGTGGCCCCAGTACTCTGTGCCCGGCAGATGTGGACATCTGCTTCGCACGTAATTTAGTTCTGATACTGTAGGGGCCGGGTTTCCCGGCCCGGGGAATGTTTCCTGTAATTATCCAATCTCGCATTGGTTGTCTAAACCGAAAAGATTTCGGCCTACCGGCACTACAAACACTCTACACCTGCCCACTAGTGAGCTTAATCCCCTCTCAAGAGGGGAAAATTGCAAAAGAAATCCCGCCTAGGACTCGCTCGTCGGTTTGTCCGTCTTATCATTCGGGAAAAACGGTGCCAATAGCTCAATCGGAAGCGGGAAGATCAAGGTCGAATTCTTCTCCGTCGCCACTTCGGTCAAGGTCTGCAAATAACGAAGTTGGATGGCGGTCTTCTCTTTGGCGATTTCATGAGCCGCCATGCGCAATTTTTCAGCCGCCTGATACTCACCCTCAGCATGAATAATTTTGGCCCGTCTGTCCCGCTCTGCTTCCGCCTGCTTGGCAATCGCCCGTTGCATCTCCTGAGGCAGATCGACGTTTTTGACCTCGACCTTGGTAACTTTGATCCCCCACGGTTCGGTATCTTCGTCGATTATTTTTTGAAGCTGAGCGTTAAGTTTGTCCCGCTCCGATAAGAGCGAATCAAGCTCAACCTGTCCCAAAA
>JAUUYJ010000037.1 GCA_030588275.1 Candidatus Zixiibacteriota bacterium
AGATAATCGGCAAAGTCACGGGTAATCGTTTTCGTACCGCAACTACTGCAGGGAACAAGATCGAAGGTCTTCTTCCAAATGGTCCGACTGCCATTATTGTCGGCAAAAGGAATGACATCGGTCGGACAGATATTGGCGCAACTAAGGCAACCGATGCAATCGGGTGGCTCTTCGCCAAATGGGGCCGCGATCACTTTTTTATGACCTCGCATTACCGCCGATATGGCACTCTTTCCCAGGACATCGCATATACCGGTGCAGGCATAACACATAATGCAGTTGTCCCCATCCGGGACAATGTCGTACGAACTTCTGGTAACTCCGTACTGACTGGCCAAGTCGGCAATCACATCCGATTCAGGACAGCGGGCTAAATACAGATCAAGAATCGTCTTGCGAATCTCCTGCACCTGCACCGTATGAGTATTGATAATCAACCCATCCTCAGCCGGGTACAGACAGGATGTGACATGCTTGGTCCAGCCATCCCATTCGGTTCGAGTAATCTCAACCATACACAATCGACAGGCCCCGGTCGGCTCAATAGCCTTATGCTGGCACAGAGCCGGAACTTCGATATTTTCGCGACGAATAACGCCGAGAATCATCTCATCCGGATGCGCTTTGACCGGTTTACCATTTATTGTCATCTGAATCATAGTCATCCTAATCCCACTAAATTATGTCAATCGCCTCAAAATTGCAGACCGCTTCGCATGATCCGCATTGGGTGCATAAATCCTGATTTAAGACATGCAGTTTCTTCTTCTCGCCGGTGATCGCTTCCGTCGGGCAAACCTTGATACAAGCCATACATCCGGTACATTCGTCGTTAATGACAAATTTTATTAAGGAACGACAGATCCCGGCGGGACATTTTTTGTCATTGATGTGCGCCAAATACTCCTCGCGGAAATAGGTCAGCGTACTGATAAACGGATTGGGACCGGATTGTCCCAAGCCGCACAAAGATCCAATCTGGATTGTTTTTGATAACTGCTCCATCAAATCCAAATCAGCCTCGGTTGCTTTCCCTTCGGTAATTTTGGTACATAGGTTCAATAACTGATAAAGTCCTTCGCGGCACGGACTACATTTGCCGCACGATTCTTCCACTAGAAAATGGAGAAAATAACGGGCCACTTCGACCATGCAGGTCCGGTCATCCATGACAATCATGCCACCGGAACCCATCATCGAACCAACTTCGGTCAGGCTGTCAAAATCGACCGGCAGATCGAGCTTATCTTCGGGAAGACAGCCACCCGATGGGCCACCGGTTTGCACCGCTTTGAAGGTTCGCCCTTCCGGCACACCACCACCGATGTCAAAAATAATATCTCTGAGAGTTACTCCCATCGGTACTTCGACCAGTCCGGTATTTTTTACCTTACCGGCTAATGAAAACGCTTTGGTTCCGGTAGATTTTTTGGTCCCGATGCTTGAGAACCATTTTGATCCCTTGTCCAGAATAACCGGGACGGTTGCAAACGTCTCGACGTTGTTCAATACGGTCGGTTTATCAAAGACCCCTTTGACGACCGAGCGGATATATTTCGCTCGTGGTTCTCCCACCTCACCGGCAACCGATTTCATCAGAGCCGATGATTCACCGCAAACAAATGCCCCACCACCCCGAATCACCAGAACGTCAAAATCGAACCCGGAATTAAAAATATTCTTACCTAAGAAATTATGCTCACGGGCCGCTTCTATAGCTTTCTGCATATTGATGACCGCCAGAGGATATTCTTCCCTGACGTAGATATAGCCATAATTGGAACCGACGGCAAAGGCGCAGATAATCATCCCTTCCAAAACCGAATGCGGATCACCTTCCATGATGCACCGATCCATAAAGGCACCGGGGTCTCCCTCGTCACCATTGCAGATTACATAGCGAGGTTCATCGTCGATTTTGGCGCAGGTAGCCCATTTGCGACCGGTCGAAAAACCGCCGCCGCCCCGACCACGCAGACCCGATTTGGAAACTTCGTCAAGCACCTTGGCCGGTTTCATCCTGGTCAGAACTTTGCCCAGAGCAGAATAGCCACCCATCGCAATATAATCGTCAATCCGGTCCGGGTCAATCTGACCACAGTTACGAAGGGAAATGCGTTGTTGGTTCTTGTAGAAAGGAATCTCCTGATAATCGGCCATCTTTTTGGCATGGTCATCAGGGTCGGTGTATAACAGCTTTTCGATAATTTCGCCATTAACCAGCGTCTTGGCGACAATATCTTTGACATGCGCTTTTTTGACCTTGGTGTAGAAAATTCGTTCCGGTTCGATGATAACCAGCGGTCCCCGTGCGCAGAAGCCGTGACAACCGACCTGCTTGACCGCCTCAACCGTCACCCCTTTAACCTTCTTCTGCTTGAGAACCTTGCGGAATTCGCTCAGGAGTTGATCGGAACCACCAGCCAGACAGCCTGGCCCGAGGCAGATCAGAACTTTCTTTTTTTGTCGGTCTAATTTCTGACAAGCATCATCCTGCATCTTTTTCAATTTATCAATTGAGTCGATTACCATCTCAGTATTTTCTAACCTTTCTTAGCCAGTCCAACGGCCCGATCACAGCGAACGTTTCCATGATATGTCTCGTTGACGATCAGAACCGGAGCCATCGCGCAAGCACCGACGCAATTAACAACTTCAATAGTAAACTTCAGATCGGTTGAGGTTTCCCCGACCTTCAAATTCAGTTCCGTTTCCAACTGCTCAACCATCAAATCGGCCCCATTGATATGACACGCCGTTCCCTGACAGATCCGAATGATCGTCTCGCCGCGTGGTTTGAGGCTAAAAGCGTTATAAAAAGTTGACGCGCTGAATACTTTGCTTAATGGAACGCCCAACTGCTTGGCCGCTTCACTCATCGCATCGCACGGCAGATAACGAAATTCTTTTTGAATATCCTGCAGAACGGTTATCAGCGCCTGCGGATTTTTCGGATTACGATCAAATATCTTCTTCAGCTTGGTTTTTTCTGCGGTCGTCATACTTTGTCCCTAACCTGCAGTCCGGAAACCGCCTTGGCCCCTTCTTTGAAGGCCCGTTTGTTAATTTCCAAAGCACTTTTCTTATGCCCCAGTTTGGTGATCAACATGTTCTCAAGAGATTTCATCTTAACAACCCCGGTTGCCTTAACGTAGGCGGCCAGCATCACCATGTTAGCCGCTTTGGGATTGCCCAGCTTCATGGCAATTTCATTTATCGGAATCTTGACTTCGATCAGGTCACTCCGTCCCGAAGGAGTGTCAATCAGGGAGCTGTTAATAAGTAGCAATGCCCCGGCCCGAAGTGAAGGCACAAATTTATCAAGCGACGGACGATTAAAAACGCAGGCACCGGCTGGATTGTTTATAATCGGCGAACCGATTCTGGTATCGGAAACAACGATGGTGCAGTTGGCCGTTCCGCCCCGCATCTCCGGGCCGTAAGAAGGAATCCAGCAGACCTGTTTCCCCTCTTCCATCGCGGTGTAAGCCAACAGCTGTCCAGCGGTCATTATCCCCTGTCCGCCAAAACCGGCAAAGACAACATCAATCTGCCCACTCATTTTAAGTCTCCTCCCGATCAGGATCAGAATATAAACCCAGCGGGTAATATGGAACCATGTCGCTTTCGACCCATTTGGTCGAAGCCTCCGGGGTAATCCCCCAGTTGGTCGGACAGGTTGAAAGAACTTCCACCATAGAGAAACAACGGTTCTCGACCTGAAGCTGGAAGGCCCGTTTGATCGCTTTCTTAGCGGCGATCGCATGGAGCGGTGTATGCACCGCCACCCGTGCGATGTATGATGGGGTCTTCAGAGTTGATAACATCTCCGACATACGAATCGGGAACCCAACCTTATCGGTATCACGTCCGCCAGGCGAGGTAGTCGTTTTTTGATTCGGCATTGTCGTCGGCGCCATCTGTCCACCAGTCATCCCATAAATGGCGTTGTTGACAAAGATCGTTGTAAACTTTTCACCTCGATTGGCGGCATGAACAATTTCTCCCATGCCGATTGAGGCCAGATCGCCATCCCCCTGATAGGTAAAGACAATCATATCGGGACGAACCCGTTTAAATCCGGTTGCCAAGGCGGGAGCGCGTCCGTGCGGCGCTTCGATAAAATCGACATTAAAATAATTATAAATCAGCACCGAACAACCGACCGGAGCAACACCGACCGATCGACCGGATACACCCAGTTCATCCAGTGACTCAGCCACCATCCGATGAATAATCCCATGAGTGCAACCGGGACAATAATGAGTCGTGTTATCGCTCATCGACTCCGGTCGCTTGAAGGTAGTTATCAAATTACTCGACATAGAATCTCCATCATCCCTTAATCTGTTTCTTGCGGCTTGATTTGGTTTTTTTGGCTTTTGGGGAAGGCTTGAGTAGCTCCCGGATCTTATCCTTGACCTCATTCGGAGTCGGAACGATCCCGCCGGTTCGACCAAAGAAATCAACCGGTTTCTTACCCACCACGTACCGTTCAACATCCTCAACCATCTGTCCCATGCTCATCTCAACCGTCAACACCCTTTTGATATTCTTCTTGGTTGCTTCAGCATAAAGTTCCGCGCCGGGAAAAGGATAGAGCGTAATCGGACGCATCAGGCCAACCGAAATCCCCTCATCTGCCAGTTCATCAATCACCGTCTGGCAAATACGGGCCATCGTACCATAGGAAATGATCAACAGTTGATTGTCATTTGAAACATGGTACAGCTCATGACGAGATTCTGCTTCGACAATTTTCTTATACTTCTCAGCCAGCTTAATGCTGTTGTCTTCCAGCTTTTTCGGATCGAGATAAAGCGACTTGGTGATCCGGGCCGGACGATTATCGGCTCCGGTCAGGGCCCAGTCAAAATCATCCGGGTTGTTTTCGTCCCGATACTTTTCGGGAAATTCGACCGATTCCATCATCTGTCCGATCATCCCATCACCGATTATCATCACCGGGTTGCGATATTTATCGGCCAGATCAAATGCCAGGATGGTCAGGTCAACCGCTTCCTGCACCGATGCGGGAGCCAAAACGATCAAGCGATAATCACCATGACCGCCCCCCTTGGTTGCTTGAAAATAATCTGACTGCGCCGGCAATATCCCACCTAATCCCGGTCCACCTCTCATGATGTTCAGAATGACGACCGGAAGATGGGCACCGGCCATGTAGGAAATCGATTCCTGCATCAGGCTGATTCCCGGTGAGGAGGAGGTGGTAAAGACCCGCTTACCGCTGGCGGCCGCGCCAAAGATCATATTCCCAACGGCGACCTCTGACTCACCCTGCACAAAAACGCCACTCACTTCCGGGAGACGCCAGCACAAATATTCGGCAACTTCGCTTTGAGGTGTTATCGGATAGGCAAAATAGTTGATCGCTCCAGCCGCAATTGCCGCTTCGCCGATCGCCTCATTCCCCTTCATCAATTTCTTGGTCATATCAAACGCCTTCTATATTTTATTCAAACAGGACAAATCGAGTACCGTGCGATTGAACTTTAATCGCCACATCAGGACACATAATTGCGCATAACTGACAGCCGATACAGTGCGTCGGCTCGTTCAAGCGGGCGTAAAAATACCCCTTGAGATTAATCTCTTTTGACATCTCCAGAATATGCGTCGGGCAGACCTGAACGCACAACTCGCACCCTTTGCAATAATTTATATCTATTTTCACACCCGGCATATTTTCTTTATCCTTCTTCCTTCTTTTGGCTTCCTCGGTTGGAGCTACGCTCCCAAGGTTTTAACATCTCCCGCGACAACGGCAGGACAGGACAGTCAAACTGTCCAGCATCCATCTCATCCAAAATTGGTTTTAGAGCAGAGACAAACGAACAGGTTAAACCGGATCGACGGGCCACCTCAGATGTCAGGAGGTATCCCTCGGCAACAACCGTCACATCGGTCTCGTCGATCATATGACTGTTGGAAATCAACCCGGTAAACTTCAACCCGGATGTATCTTCAATCCGCTTCATCGTCTTCAGACATCCTTCAACCGAATCGGTTTGCGGACGACGGCTATTTATCACCATCAGCATATCATAACTGCCCGGAACGAACAGATTCGCCACAGAACCCAAAGCCTTGGTCCCCTGACTATCCCCGCCGATATCAAGAATGACAAGACCGTCCGGCTGTCCGATGACACCACGCACTTCCGGCATCAAAATCGGTAGGTCGGCATAGAACTGACCACCGGTTGGAACGATAACCCGAATCCCCAAAGCTTCCATCGGCTGGGCAATTTCCCGTGATCTAAAATATGGATTGACCAGGTCGAAATCGACAATTGTGACTTTTTCGGCCCCTTGCCCCCCTTGCTTCTTTAAAAATTGAGCCAGATTTACCGCAACCTCCGTTTTGCCGCTCCCAAAACCACCAACAATAGCGACGATTTTGTTGGAAAACTGCGGATATTGGAGGTTTATTTTGTCGGCCATTGGCATAATTTCTGTGTCAATCAAGGTTGTCGGCATCGTTCACTCAGCAATCTCCTCAGGACTTTAGGAAGTGAAAAATCGACCTTTCGGCCCCAAATATCGCTTCTAAATATCTGATATTTGTACTGATAAGTCAAGGAAGTTGTGAAATTAATCACTAATTACAACGAAACCAAGCTTATCCGTTATCCGGTGAGTAAAAACTAACCGGATAATTTCATGAGCAACCTAAAACATTTGGCTACTTCAAGTTATACTTGACAATTAATTGCGACCCAAAGGCTCAGGAAAAAACCCGACCTACTTCCGGGCCTCTTTGGCTGGCAAAAGATCGGGGTTTGTTCTTTCTAACTTCTGCAAATGCGACATCCCCTTCAACCCCAGATATGAATCCTCTATTTTGTACACCGGGTCTTTGAGAGCCTGATCGATTGAGATAAAGCGGTAGCCAAGATTGGTAATCTCAAGCAGGAGGTCGCCAAGAATATGACTATTGAGGCGGTTGGCGTGGAGTAGCAGAATATGTTTTACTGGCCGACCGAGAAGCTTATCGGACAGCAGTTCGGCATCGACTATCTGCCTTAAGATATGGTCAAGATATTCGTTACAAACCTTGATGATATTGATCGAGTCGGATTGAGAACTCACCCTCTCAAACTGCAAGTTATAGACAAAGTCATCGGTATCAACTGAGACCGGAACAATCACCGACACCCCTGCCTTGAGGAAATCCCGGACAGCCTTCTTGACTGGAAAGGTCGGACCATAATGAAGGAAAGGATAACGGAAATATCGTCGTTTCTGGTTGAAAGCAATCAGAACCCCCTCTATCGCATCTTTCCCTCTGGTGATATCGGGCAAAAATAGTTCCGTTGGTACCGAATTCAGATCAGGATGAGAATGGGTATGATTGCCCAAACTGTGCCCCTTCTTGAGCCATGCTTCAAGCAGGTCATAATCGTCATTGATATTGTTCCCAACCACAAACCCGATCGCCGGAACTTTGAATTCTTCGAGATAATATAACAACTGGTCGGTAATCATCATCCGATCAAGGCGGTCATGAGAACGAACAACCGGCAGATCATCGAATGTAATACAGATCTGACGATCAGGTTCTTTATCATTTTTTGAGCTTTGCTTTTTGCCACCTTGAGCCGCTACGAATTCGAATAGCAGAAAAATAGCCACAAAAAACAGTATGCCTCGAATCATATTCATGTCGTAATTCTAATGCGACAACCGTTATTGGTCAATTAAAACATTCTCCTCGCAACCGGCGGTTAGAAATTCAACAGATGGATGATTAGCCAAATGACCGGCGATCAGATTGACATTACCCGCCTTAACCTCTATTATCCGGGATATAATTTTTCTGATTAGCCCAAAAGCTCCGACAAAATGAAGGAGTTGAATTTATGAAGGGATGTTTGAAACGAATGGTTTTATTGATGCTCGGCTCCGTTGCCACCGTTTATCTGATTATTATGGCCTGGGCTTATTTCATGCAATCAAACATGGTCTATTTCCCTTCGGCCATCGTCGATATCACACCTGATAAAATAAACCTCCAGTATGAAGAAGTTAACCTGACAACCTCTGATAATGTGACCATTAATGGTTGGTATATCCCGACTGAGGAAACTCAAAATACCATTCTGGTGGCTCACGGCAATGGCGGCAACATCTCTGATATGATGGAAACAATCAGACAATTCCACAGCATGGGATTGAATATCTTTATCTTTGACTATCGTGGATATGGTCAATCGACCGGCCATCCGGATGAAGCCGGGACCTACATCGACGCCGAAACCGCCTGGAAATATCTGGTCACCAAACGGCAGATTGATGAGAATAAAATTATACTCTTTGGTGTTTCTTTGGGTGGAGCGATTGCCATTGAGCTGGCTCACAATCATAAACCGCTGGGGTTAATCGTCGAATCATCCTTCACCTCCTTACCTGATATTGCGGCCAAGCTGTACCCCTTCCTGCCGGTAAGATTGATCAGCCGTTACGATTACAATTCAGCTAAGAAAATTGGAAATGTTAATACCCCGGTGCTTGTTATTCATAGTAGCAATGATGAAATGGTCCCATTTTCACACGGTCAAAAGCTGTTTGATCTGGCCCGCGAGCCCAAGCAGTTTCTTGAAATTTCCGGATCGCACAACGAAGGATTTATGATATCTGGCAAGAAGTACCAAGCTGGCCTCGAAACGTTTATTACCTCATTAGATAATTAGCCAAATTTATCTGTGCCAATAAAAAATCGGCCCCGTTCCGGAATAAGCCACGATGTGGGAGGTTAGATTTTTGCCCGTGGCTAATATCATTTTACCGGGGAGCCGATCTATATTTTATTATCGACCATGCGAGTGACCAACTTTAGATCGCACACACACCAAACGAGGCTAATCACACCATTTAGAGGCATCACACACCACTTTGGCTAAAAACTGTTCAAATTTTGATCTGAATTATTAGGGAGGGATTTACTCGCTTATAAACTGGCAGGCCGGGGAGGAATTGAACCCCCATTAGCGAGACCAAAACCCGCGGTCTTACCTTTAGACGACCGGCCTGTCCGGCTGACAGTATATCGGGGCAAGAACGATTTGGCAAGCAGATTATTTGAAGATATAAAAGAAATTGGTCGCCAGAATATTTTCCAATTAATCAAAAGTACCAGCTACCGAATCAATGACAGACTTCGGCTCAATCTTTTCCAAATGATTTATAAATCAGAACAAATTCTTTAGGCTACAATCATAGTGAGGAGGAGCACCATCTGCGGTCTCTTTTTTATACCTTAGAAATCAAGAAAACCACATATTAAAAAAAGCGATTGTATGCTTTTAATCATTTGTTGAAATTTGTCTGAATTCTAATTATCTGAATGACAGGCCTTGCAAAGTTGATTTCCCGAACCACTCGGATATCGAAGCAAATGGCCGGAATCTCCCCCCTCATATCCTTTACGATGTACCGAATGACATGATTCACAAACGATGGTATTTGCGGTTGCTCTCGGATAATCGGGCCCGGCCTTTCCATCCTCGTCGATCTCATGCCCCCAGGGCAAAGCCGGAGATAATCCGGCATTCATACTGTTGTCCTGGACCACAACCTGACAGGGATGATAGCTTCCCCCGATATGAGGTGCCCCTCCCGATGTGTGGCACTTGAGGCATCCGATTGAATTACTGTTTTCGTCAATCAGGCAAAACGGGTTGATCGGATCACGGCCCCCGGTATGAATATCGTGGCATAAATTACAACCACCAACCGGTGTCAATCCGGTAACTGAAGTTGTCGGATGTTTGGTTTGGGCCCCATCATTGACCATCTCGGAATAATCAAAAACATCGCTGGCGGCCACCCCGCCCGTTCCCGGTAAGGCTGGTTCCGGTGCGTTTCCTTT
This sequence comes from Candidatus Zixiibacteriota bacterium, assembly GCA_030588275.1. Classification (GTDB taxonomy): domain Bacteria; phylum Zixibacteria; class MSB-5A5; order GN15; family JAAZOE01; genus JAUUYJ01. Next base: position 9,892 of record JAUUYJ010000037.1, read on the forward strand.
ATGACAACTGATACAAAACTCCCCATAAAACGACATCGACTGATTATCATAAAGCAATATCGGATTGGTCAATCCGGGTGGATTGGTTGTTTGAAATGTTGCCCCATGCGCCGAATGACATTGCTCACAGACAAATGATGTCCCGTTCATAAAATGGCTATTGAGACTGCTGTGATCCCCCAGTCCTTCCGCCCCCAAAAACGGAGTCGCATCATGGCAGTCTTCACAGTAGCTGTTGTTAATTGATACAACGCTGGCGACCAAAAAACGTCCGGACATATTTGGATTTTGATCATGGATATCGTGACAACCGCTTGATGACGAACAACCGGTACCTACCATAGTATGTTGCTCGGTCATCAGGTTGAAGGCAGTTGTGGCTCCGATGTTGGTTACTCCCCCATCATGGCAGGTGTAGCATAAGTTATCTTTTTTTATAAATGTCCGGCGCGTCGATGAATGCCATACGGCTGGCTCCAGAATATTTCGAGGAATGTGGCAAACCAGGCAGAGTTCTTCTCCACCACCCACCAAGTCATGGTCGGAACCTTGAATCCCGGCAGTTGCCTGAATCGAAAAGATAGCGATAGCGCTGAGAGTATAGAGAGCATGGAGTAAATTTTGTAACTGTCGTCGCATACGCTCCCTGGGGCACCTTGGTCTCAAAGAGTCTCTTTGATCAAGCCGATACACATATCATCATGTACAAGAATCATCTTATGCTTAATAATACTGCTACCGCATTCAATTGTCAATTATGGATATTTTATCATACAAAAAAACCCGCAAGTTCTTCAACTTGCAGGCTTCTTAAATTTTATGCGGAAGGGGGGATTTGAACCCCCACAGGTTACCCCGCCACCCCCTCAAGATGGTGCGTCTACCGATTCCGCCACTTCCGCATTATGCTCATAAAATTTTCTATCGGTCCGTCACTGCGAATCGGAGGCAGTACCAGGATTCAAAAGATCTTCAACCGACTCACCACCGGCAGGTAATTCACCCGGGGCGGCCTGTTGAGGAACGGTACCCAAGTCTTCAGCCGCTCTATCGGAGACATTAAAGCCACCCTCAGCCGATGTGCTACCACCACCTCGACCGATCGACATAAACGACAAACTGAGGCAGGAGACCATGAAAAGGGTTGCCAAAATGGTGGTCGCTTTGGATAAAAATGATGCGGCTCCACGTCCGCCAAAAACGGCTCCGGAGATTCCACCACCGCCACCCAGAGCTCCGGCCAATCCTTCGCCCTTGGAGGACTGCATCAGAACCACAATAATTAGTGACAGGCATATTAGAGCGTGTATGACTATGAAAAAGTTAAACAAAGCTTAGACCTCCAGTTTTTCCATCGTTTTAACAATCGGTACAAAAAGTTCAGCCGTCAGGCTGGCGCCACCAATTAAAGCTCCGTCGATATTCTCCCGCGCAAACAGATCGGGCGCATTGGCCGGTTTGACCGAGCCACCATAAAGAATCGAAACTTCGTCGGCTATTTCCTGACTAAATTTTTCGGCCAACAGACCTCGTATATAAACATGCACTTCTTCTGCCATATCAGGCGTTGCCGTCTTCCCCGTTCCAATCGCCCAGACCGGTTCGTACGCAATCACCGTTCTTAACATATCGTCCTCAGACAAAGAATCGAGTGAGCCACCAACCTGCTCCTCGATTATCTGATTGGTCGTTCCGGCTTCTCTTTGTTCCAAAGTTTCGCCGACACAAACCACCGGTATCAATCCGGCCACCAAAGCCGCAATGGTCTTGGCGTTAACGACAGCACTTGTCTCCGAAAACAGAGCTCGCCTTTCAGAGTGGCCCAATATAACATGGCTACATCCGCTTGTCAACAGCATTTCGGCTGAGACCTCGCCGGTAAAAGCGCCCGATTTTTCGGCATGCATATTCTGTCCACCAACCTGTATCTCGCTGTCTTTTAGAGCCATAGCCACTTCTGTTAAAGCTGTAAAAGGAGGGCAAATCAGAATCAACGGATCGCTTATCTCCCCCGCCTGATCCGCTATAGACCGAGCCAGACCAGCCGCCTCGACGACCGTTTTATTCATCTTCCAGTTACCGGCAATAATTTTCTTGCGCAATTGTTACTCCTTTGCCACCGTTTGAGCTTCGCTCAAGGCGGCTATTCCGGGTAGCGTCTTACCCTCAAGAAATTCAAGCGACGCTCCCCCACCGGTCGAAATGTGAGAAATTCTGCTTTCCACCCCAGCCTTTGAAGCGGCGGCGGCAGAATCTCCCCCGCCAATGATTGTAACCGCTCCGGCATCGGTCGCCTGAGCCATTTGTCCGGCGATTCCGATAGTACCGAGTGAAAACTGAGCCGTTTCAAAAACGCCCATCGGTCCGTTCCAGACAATCGTCTTTGAGTTTGCAATGATTTCGGAGAACCTCTTTAGTGTCTCCGGCCCGATATCAAATCCGCTCTGATCTTTGGGGATCTGATCGACACCGACAACCAGGACATCGGCGGTATCACTAAGTTCAGAGGCAACGATACAATCGGTCGGCAGAACAAAATCAACATTGCTTGACTTAGCCTTATCTAAAATCTCGCCAGCCAGTTCAATCTTATCCTCTTCCAAAAGCGAGTTGCCAATTTCATGCCCCATCGCTTTTAGAAAGGTAAACATCATCCCACCACCAATTAGCAAATTATCAACCTTGTCAAACAGACTGGAGATGACATCAATTTTACCGGAGATTTTGGCTCCACCTAAGATCGCCGTAAACGGACGAACCGGATCGGATAGTGCCTGCCCCAAATAGGACAACTCTTTTTCGATCAAGAACCCAGCGGCCGATTGATCGAAAAATTGAGTCACCCCTTCGGTCGAGGCATGAGCCCGATGAGCCGTTCCAAAAGCATCATTGACATAAATATCGGCCAGTTCTGCCAACCGTTTCGCAAAGGCAGGATCGTTAGCAGTCTCTTCGGCATGAAAACGAAGATTTTCCAGAAGAAGGCATTGACCATCGCTGAGTGATGCGGCCATTTTCTGCGCATCATCACCAACACAATCAGAAGAAAACAGAACCGGTCGGTCCAAAGCATCAGACAACCTCAAAGCGACCGGCTCTAAACTCATTTTGGAAACAACGGCTCCCTTGGGACGGCCCAGGTGACTGCACAAAATTGCCCGCCCACCATCATCAAGAATCTTCTTGATCGTCGGAAGTGAGGCAAGAATCCGCTTGTCGTCAGTAATATTCTGATCAGCATCCAGCGGTACATTGAAGTCGAGCCGAACCAGCACTTTCTTCCCGGAAAAATTGATATCCTTTACGCTCAGTTTATTCATCTGATAATTGGCCTCAAATTATCCCATCATCCGGGAAACCATATCGACCATCCGACTGGAAAAACCCCATTCGTTGTCATACCAACTAAACAGCTTGGCAAATTTGCCCTTTGCCATCGTCATCTCCGGGTCGAAGATTGACGAATGTGGATTTCCGGTGACATCAATCGAAACGATCGGGTCTTCACAGTATTCCAAAATCCCCTTCATCCGTCCTTCGGAGGCCGCCTTAACGCAGGCGTTCAGTTCGTCGGCGGTAACTTCTTTACCCAAATTGACAGCCAGATCAACAATCGAGTTTACCGGGGTTGGTACACGAATAGCACATCCATCCATCTTACCGGTTAGCTGAGGCATCACCAGA
>JAUUYJ010000166.1 GCA_030588275.1 Candidatus Zixiibacteriota bacterium
CGATTGCACGACCTGTCATACCGACCCGAACAACCGAACGGTTTTCGATTGCCTGTCCTGCCATGATCAGGGCAAAATGGACGACAAACATCTGGGCCAGATAGATGGATATCTCTATGACAGCAATGAATGCTATTTTTGTCATGAGAACGGAGAGAGCTAAGATATGCTGACTCTTAAATATAAATATCTGATACCGATCACGGCACAATTGTTATTCAATATCTGTTCCGGAGATCTTCGAGCCGATGATGAGTCCGGGGGTGGGGGTGGGGATGTCGCTCGCATTACCTATTTGGCGGTTGAGGGAATCTATATCAACGCCGGTTCTGAAGTGGGATTGGCCGTCAATGACACGATCACGATCACCCGGAACGGAAAAAAACTGGGACTGGCAGTGGTTTCAAACATTTCAACGAAATCGGCCGCCTGCAATCTGATTTCCGGCGGGAACCTGATCAGGGTGAAGGACAATGTCAGTTTTGGTGGTAAACCAATATCGCTCGGTACAAAGACAGAGGTTGAGACGACCTTAACAACTCCATCTAAAAAAAATAACCGCAAGCCAAAGCAAAAGCAAAGAACCAACAATAGACTTAAGGGCAACATCTCCTTTCAAAATTATTACCAACAAGATATGACCGGCGCCAAACTGTCATCGTACCAGCCCAGCGTCAGGACATCAATTAGAATTGAGGACTTATTTGACCAGGGCATCACTTTCAGGTTCAGGCATCGGACCCGGTTATATCATCGCTCTCGGGAGTACACCAGTTGGGGAAATGCCAACGAGTTTAATCATAAAGTGTACGAGATGGCTATCACCTCAGGGAATGGTCCTGACTCTCCGCATTGGGGAGCCGGTCGCATCCGAGCCTCGTACGTCCGGGGCCTGGGTCAGTTGGACGGTTTGTATTTTGTCAAACCGCTCAATACTTATTATAAAGTAGGAATTGTAGCCGGTGTGGTTCCCGATGCCTATAATACCGAAATTCGGATTAACCGGCGAAAAGTCGGACTCTTTGTTTCCTGGGACAAGGGGGAGTACGAGAGCGGACATATTTCAATGACGGCGGCACTTTCAACTTCGTATGAAAAAGATATCGTTGACCGGGAGTTTTTCTATTGGCAGGGGTCATACGTTCGTGGGACAATGATCAGGCTGTATCAATCTATGGAACTTGACATTAACCGTAGCTGGCGATTTGACGCAGGAGGAAAACGGCTTTCGATCACCAATCTGTTTTCAACCGTTAATTTTTCACCAATCCGGCAGGTTGGTATTTACTTTTCATATGATGAGCGCAAAAACATCCGATATTTCGAATACCGTAATCTACAGGATGAGATTTTTGATGATGCCGTTCATCGTGGGTTCAAAGTCGGAATACAAATACGACCCTCAAACAGGATTAGCTTTAATGGCAACTATGGTTTGCGGCGGCGCGATGGGGGAATCAGTCACAACAATAAATTTGTCACCGGAAATTTGAGAATAAGTCGCTTCCCGTTTCCATCGCAATCAGTAATGTTGCGAATGTCATATATGGAAACAATGTTTTCCTCGATCTATGCGCCTGCGGTAACTATGCGATTTCGACTTCGCCGCTCGATAACGACCGCATTTACCGGAGCCGCCCGGATTTACAAGACTGGTAGTACCGAAACCAAAAGCTACTACATTGACTCTTCGCTGAATTACAGCTCAAGGACCAGGTACTATTTCTCAGCGGGGTACCGACAGTACTTTGACGAGTACCTGCAGTCGGCCCAAATTTTTATGGAATTGGGGGTGAATCTCTGATTATTGATCCGCGTATAACGCCGCAGTTCTAGAATAGTCCACTATCACTCAGCCAGATATTAATGTCCACTTGCCCAGAGATAAGAAATCAGACAGAAAAACCTATGCGACGAAAAAACAACGCACCGTTGTGCCAAAGCATCAGTCTCTGAATTCCTCGGCCCAATTTTGAACGACGATAATCTCTCCTGGGTCTGCATCTGAAAGTCGGGCATTGACCACAAACCTTTGGCCATCGGCCGAGACATCGTATGGGATATTAACGTTTCTGGGAAAGTGAAAACGAAGCTCAAAAAGCTCAACCGCATTCCCGGCCTCGAATGTTCCGCCGGTCATGACTTTAATTGCCATAATTTTGTTATCCATGGTTAGATAAAAAAGTTCAGTACCATCCCCATTCCATCTGGGGTTATCGGCGTTCTCAGTAGAAATCTGCCACTTACCGCCGGTGCCGTCAAGTTTCTTGACATATACCTCGCGGTTGCCCGATTCACCACTTGCATATGCCACATATTTACCATTGGGAGAGACTCTGGCCATTCCCTCAAAGAATGAACTGTTGGCCAGCATATCGACCCGATTGCTGTCGCCCATTGATAGAATACCTATATCCCAACCTGAGGTTACTTCCGCAAAGAGAAGTTTAGATTCGTCAGGGGTGAAATCGAGCGGCCCGAGGTGGCTGCTATCAGTTGAGAAAAACAGTTCCGCTTCGCCAAGCCCATTGGCATCCTTACGGTAAATATTGAAAAACTGTCCGTTGCGGATTGAATTGAAATAGATTTTATCACCTCCGGGAGACCAGATTGGCCGATCGTCCCGCGCTGGATCAAAAGTCAACCGAGTCGGCACGTTTCGCCTAAGATCATAAATCCAAATATCATGAGCATTATCGCCTTCCTCGATTGCCGAATAGGCTAATTTGGATTCATCGGGCGAAAGAGCGATGTCAAAGTATCTACCCATCTGCCCAATTGTTTCCAGCTTTTCACCCTTTCGGTCAACCCAGGCCAGCTCGCTCAGAGAAGATTGGTTATTTGTCTGATACAGAAGGGTGCCGTTATCAGAAACGCTAAAGGCATAGGTGTTATCGGCCGCCCCGATCTTCATAGCAATCGGTTTCGGCTGACCGGTAACCTCAAGTTTGTCGGCATCAAAGGGAAGCCCCATCAGATTGTTCTGCGTCACAAAAAGGATATACCCTTCGTTACTATATTCGATCCGGTCGATGTTTTCTTTCAGCTCAAAGAGTGTAATCGAACTGGTACTGTCGATCGACCCCAGTTTTATTCTACTCGTTGGTCTGGTTTTATCAGCATTCCGGCGAACGCTTGAAGTAAAGATAAAATGTTTACCATCCGGCAGAAACCAGGGCCAGGCATAGGCAAAATCACCGGTCGTCGTATCAGGCAGAGAAGCTGGCCGTGCCACTCCACCACCAGCCGGGACAATTTTCATCGTATCATTCGCACTACCATCAAATATTATTAAATCAGAGCTACCCCAACAGCCATCAGCCCCATTTGGCCCCTGGCAGATTAATTGGGCCTGCCCGCCGCTAATCGGAATCCGCTTTAGCTGATTGCCGATAAAAAACGCTACATGAGAACCATCAGGTGACCAAAAGAATCGCTTGGCATCTTCGGTGTTCAATAAAGGGAAAGCCTCAAGGGAATTGATCGGACGAATCCAAATTCGGTTACTACCGAGGGAATCTTCGGCTTGAAAGGCAACCGATTTACCATCGGGGGAGATGCGAGGCCAGAATATGCCCGTCAAACCCTGCTTAATATTCACTGTGAAACGAGCCACCGGCATCTCCGGGGCTGGCTTTGTCTTTTCGGCATAAAATAGATAAGCCAAAACCAGAGTGCTTACGATAGCCACCAAACCTATTATTCGGGCCAGGTCAAATTTAAATTTACGTCGAGCCGCAAGGTGCGCCGGTAAGCCAACCTGAGAACCAGCCTGCGATATCCAACGCAGCTCATCAGACAGATCGGAAGCGGACTGCCAGCGTTTGCGCGGGTCTTTTGAAAGACATTTTTTGACCAACCGCTCGAACAGAGGTGGAGTCATCGGCATGATGACCGAGATAGAGACCGGCTCCCGTTCGATAATAGCCGCGATCAAAGTTGCACTCGAACTCCCCTCAAAAGCTTTCTTACCGGTTGACATCTCATACATGATGGCACCAAAGGCAAAAATATCCGAGCGTACATCCGCCTCCTTACCCTCCAGCTGTTCCGGCGCCATATACTGCATGGTGCCAAGTATGGTATTGGCCCCGGTCAAAGGGGTCGTCTGAGTAATCGCCGTGACGTCCTGGGCTCCACCGGTAAATTGAACCTTAGCCAAACCAAAATCAAGAAGCTTGGCTCCCTCCGGAGAAAGCATAACGTTACCCGGCTTGAGGTCGCGGTGTACCAACCCCTGCTGGTGAGCAGAATCCATTCCACTTGCTATCTGGACAGCAATCTGGAGCATCTCTTCGTACGGTATCGGTCCGCGCAATAATCTTTCGGAGAGCGTTTCTCCCTCCAAAAATTCCATGACCAGATAATCAATTTCACCCTCCCGCCCGATATCGTAAAGGGTGCAGATATGGGCATGATTCAAGCTGGAGATTGCCTTTGCTTCCCGTTCAAATCTTTCCCTGAATTCTAAATTGCTCGCAATATTGGCCGGGAGTATTTTTATCGCAACGGTACGATCCAGGCGTGTATCCTTAGCTTTGTAAACCTCTCCCATGCCACCAGCGCCGGCCTGCTCGATAATTTCATACGGCCCCAGCTTATCACCCTGTGCTAAAATCATTGGTAACCCTCAACTTGGATAGTTAATCGATTCTCTCGGTACAGCTTACGTTTCAATCTATTTAATAAAAAAATATGCCCTCACCTAAGACCACTCATTACTGGTATGATACGTAGAAAAGAAATAATTATATAGATTATTTTTACCCACGATACGTGACTGGCGGCAAGAATCAATTGCGCTTTTGGTTAGGATTCGGAGTTATTATTAAGCAACAATTCCCCTCATCTCATTACATTCTGAGCCTGTAGGGGACGGCTTTTCCGTCCCGGAGGATGTTGTTGGTAAAATTAATCCCTGTCGATCAAATTTGACAATCAACCAGATTTTGTTCTATAGAGATTTGACTGCCGAAAAAGTCAATCGCTGTGGAAGGGATAAAACCACACGATCTGTGTCTGACCTGATGCTGGCTACCCACCCATACCTCAACAGATGCGGGGCAGTTGCTCCCCAACCGGCATATCAATTATCCGTTTGGTACCCAGCCCCGTTTTCAGGCTGACCCGACCGGCACTATCGTCTGACACGAAACCAATAATCGCCGCATTCTCACCATACTTGCTGGTCCGAATAACTTTTAGAATCTCGTCAGCCTCCGACCGATCAACGACGATCAGCATTTTCCCTTCGTTGGCCACATAGAGAGGATCAAGCCCCAATATTTCGCACGCCCCTCGTACCGCTGATGCGACAGGAATAGTCTCCTCCAACAGTTCTAAAGAACATCCCGACCCCTGAGCCATTTCGTTTAAGGTCGCCGCCACCCCACCTCGGGTGGGGTCCCGCATAGCATGAATCGCACCACCAAACCGACTGACAATATCAGCCACAAGATGATTTAAAGGAGCCGTATCGCTGACCAGTTCAGATTCAAATGACAGTTCTGCTCGGGCGGCCAAAATCGTCATTCCATGATCGGCTAAGGTCCCGGTTACGATGATCGCATCATTCTTTTTGAGATTATGCCCATGAATATTAAACTCATGCTCAATCGTCGCCACCCCCGAACTGTTGATAAACAGTTTGTCACCTTTCCCCCGATTTACAACCTTAGTATCACCGGTAACAATAGCCACACCCGCCTCATCTGCCGCATCCTTAATCGATCCGACAATTTTGGTGAACTCATCAATCGGCAAACCTCCCTCAATAATAAAACCGATGCTCAGATATAGCGGACGGCCACCACCGGTTGACAAATCATTAACCGTTCCATGCACCGCCAACCGGCCAATATCGCCACCGGGGAAAAAGATCGGATCGACAACATAGGAATCGGTACTGAAAGCGATCCGAGGCCGATCCA
>JAUUYJ010000229.1 GCA_030588275.1 Candidatus Zixiibacteriota bacterium
ACGTTGGTCGGGCCGTTTTTGATCCGGGAAATTCGGGAGTTCTTCCTGGGAATTTATTCGGCTCAGGTGGATTGATGATTTCCAACCTTGGGTTTAGCACCGGTGCCGCCGTTCCGGAACCGGCGACAATGCTTTTGGTAGGACTGGGTATGGCTGGCATCGGGATTATCCGCCGTAAGCGTGGCTAGTCTATCTCTGAGAAGTACAGGGTCAATTGATTTTTTAAGGAGGATGTTGTGAAAAAATTAATTCTAATTATTACTGTCGTCGTAATGATGGCCGGTTCTGCGAATGCCTATCTGTACACCATGGATTTCGCTAACAGTACTCTGGATCTGGGCTCCAGCACTCAGATTGATCTTACCAATCAGTATGCCTCATTTGGTTTAACCTTTGATCATGTCTATCGTTATGCCGATGACCGTGATCCCTGGGATGAGATGCAGTATGGTATTTCCAATGGTTGGGTTGCTGATGGTTCCGCTCCGGGTGCCTCCGGAACCGTATATTTCTCCGAACTGACTAACTATGTCGCTTTTGACTGGTGGACAATAGATTTAAATCCTTTCTATCTGGCTGCCTGGTCCGCCGATGACGTCTTTTTGGGTGGACAATTTTATGGTAATGGCCAGTATCAACATTCGATATCGGCCACTGGAATTGACCATATTTCATTTCATGATGATGGGGGATTTACTGCCATTTCGACTCTGACCTACGAACGCACCGCTATTCCGGAACCGGCGACGATGCTTTTGGTTGGACTGGGTATGGCCGGCATCGGTATTATCCGTCGCAAACGGAGCTAACAATCCCGGCTAACAGATTTACTCAAATCATTAAAAAACCCTGCTTGAAGCAGGGTTTTTTTGTGGGAGAAAGCTGGAAGCCAGAGGTTGCCAAATGAGAAGCAGAAATATCCGTCAAAACAAATTTCTAACCCAAAATAGGGGTTGACCGGCTAAGGTAAACGGTATATATTATCTGGCTATAAAAGTATGGGGCCCATAGCTCAGTTGGTTAGAGCAGCTGACTCATAATCAGCGGGTCCCAGGTTCGAGTCCTGGTGGGCCCAGAAAAATTGGTCTTTGAAACGAGAAAGAATTATTGGGCAATTAGCTCAGTTGGTTAGAGCGTTCGGTTCACATCCGAGAGGTCACTGGTTCGAATCCAGTATTGCCCACCATAAGAGTTTTGATGTGATGTTTGGAATGTCGAAAGAAAAAGTTTTGAGAGTGTCTGTCTGGTGCGGGTGCAAACCGGCCAGTTTGCGCCAAAGCCTGCAAAAAAAAATTGTGGTGTCTGCTGTTTATACGGCTGGCACCTTTTTTTGTCTCTATCATCCGCCAAAGGAGCTTTAAATGAACGGTGACATAGAACTGTTGCTTAAATTACAGAACATTGATTATGACTTGGGGGAATTGGAGCGATCCAAAGAGTATGTCCCGGATATGATGGATAATCTTCGCAAGGAGATTGTCGATACTGAGGGGAAATTGGTCTCGCTTGGGGAGCAGGTGACCCAGGCCAAGCTTGAGCAAAAAGATATTGAGCTTGAGGAGGCCAGCCGTCAGGAAAAATTCAAAGAGTTGCAACAGCGGATGATGAATATTAAGACGAACAAGGAATACGATGCGTTGATTTCTGAGATAGATCAGATAAAAGAACGGTTGACCGAGCTTGAAACGCGAGGGCTTGAGCTGTTGGAAATTATTGAGATTTCGGAAAAAGAGCTGGAGGCGGTTACCGAAAAAGCATCCTCAATTAGAAAAGTCAACGAAGAACAGATTTCAAACCTCCAGAGTCAGATTGATTCGGTCGGGACCAAAATCAAGGAAAAGTCCACCGAGCGGGATGATATTGCTGGTCAGGTTGGCAAACGGGCCAAGGCAGTCTATGAGCGGATAAAAAGAGGCAAATCGGGTGCGGCGGTCGTAGCGGTTAAGAAGCGGGCCTGCGGATCTTGCTTCAAATCTCTTCCACCGCAGAGAATACAGGAGATCAAGCTGGGTGGTTCGATTATTACGTGCGATAGTTGTGGTCGGATGCTCGTCTGGTTAGATATCTCAAACGATTGATACGGATATAATTATGGCAGAAATAATTGAGCGCGAAGGTCTGACATTTGATGATGTTCTTTTGGTGCCGGGATATTCGGCCGTGTTACCGGTTGATGTCGATATTTCGACCAAGTTGACCTCCAAAATTTCCCTGAATATTCCGATGATCTCAGCCGCGATGGATACCGTCACCGAATCGCACATGGCGATTGCGATGGCACGGCAGGGAGGCTTGGGGATAATTCATAAAAATATGTCAACCGCTCGTCAGGCGGCCGAAGTTGATAAAGTTAAGCGCTCTGAATCAGGGATGATTACCGACCCGATCACGATGCCCCCGGATCGTACCATTGGTGAGGCGATGGATGTGATGGAGCAGTTTTCGATCTCTGGGATTCCGGTTGTCGAAGGGGACCGTTTGGTCGGAATCATTACCAACCGGGACCTGCGCTTTCAAACCGATTTGTCATTAATCATCGGTGAGGTCATGACTAAAGATGACCTCGTTACCGTCCCGCAAGGGACCGACCTTGACGAAGCCAAAATAATTCTCCATAAAAATCGGATTGAAAAACTGCTTATCGTCGATGATGATTACAATCTTAAGGGAATGATTACCGTTAAAGATATCTCCAAAACGCTGCAGTTTCCAAAAGCCTGTAAGGATGACCTCGGTCGTTTGCGGGTTGGGGCGGCGGTTGGTGTCTCAGCCGATTTGAACGAACGGTCCGAGCGGCTTATAGCATCAGGGGTCGATCTATTGTGTGTCGATTCATCGCATGGTCATTCCAAAGGGGTGATTGATACAGTATCGTTACTGCGCAAAAAATTTCCTGATATTTCAATAATCGCCGGAAATGTGGCGACTTCCGGTGGAGCTAAGGCACTTATTGATGCCGGGGCGGATGCGATCAAAGTAGGTATCGGACCCGGTTCAATCTGTACCACCAGAGTCGTAACAGGGGCTGGTGTTCCGCAACTGACGGCGATCTTAAATGCGGTTGAGGCGGCCGAAAAGGCCAGCATCCCGATAATCGCAGATGGCGGAATTAAATATTCGGGCGATATTACCAAAGCGTTAGCGGCCGGGGCCAATGTCGTTATGATCGGATCGCTTTTGGCCGGAACCGACGAATCACCCGGTGAAAAAATCCTGTATGAAGGGCGAACCTACAAATCGTATCGCGGTATGGGATCGGTTGAAGCGATGAAGCGGGGCAGTCGGGATCGTTACTTTCAGGAGGGTACTACCGAAGCGTCAAAATTTGTACCTGAAGGAATTGAGGGACGGGTACCTTATAAGGGACCGTTGGCCGACACGATTTATCAACTGATCGGCGGAGTACGGGCTGGGATGGGAATATCTGGTGCGCCCGATCTTCAGGAGTTACGCCAAAAATCAAAATTTGTAAAAATTACGGCGGCCGGAGTGGCCGAGTCGCACCCGCATGGAGTGGCTATTTCAAAGGAAGCACCTAACTATCAAAAGCGGGCTTGAGTAACCCCCCCCACTAACCGGGGGATTAGCCCTCCGCCAGTGGCGGAGGATAAGAAAACCTAAGCTCACTACGTTTCGCAGGTTTTCTAAAAAAGAAAAGAAGTGTTGTGATATATAAACAATTGTGGAAAGTAGGATTAGCGGTCGCGTCATATGACTTAGTTAAATGATGAGGAAAGTCCGGGCTCCACAGAGCCAGGGTGCCCCGTAACGCGGGGGCGGAGTGATCCGACGGAAAGTGTCGCAGAGAATAACAGCCTACCCGATCTCTTTTGAGATCGGCGGTGATGGTGAAAACGTGGTGTAAGAGACCACGGGCTTTTCTGGTAACAGAGAGGTCGGACAAACCCCACCCGGAGCAAGGCCAAATAGGGAAGGATGAGGCGGGCTCGTCTCGTTTGACTTTCGGGTAGGCCGCACGAGGGTATGGGCAACCATGCTCCCAGATAGATGACCGTTCGTCTGCAAAGACCGACAGGACCCGGCTTATTTCCTGCTTTCCCAATAAAAAATAAGGGTACAGCCATGTCTTCATGGGGTGACCGATCCGTTTCGCAGCAATGGGTTTTAGCTCTCGATCCGAACGCCGACCTGATTAATGAGATCGCCGAAAAGATTGATCTACCCAAATCGATTTTAAAAATACTTGTCAATCGCCGCTTGGATTCAACTGAAAAGGTGGCATCGTTTATTGAGCCTAACTTGTCCGATCTGTCCGATCCCTTTATTTTAAAAGGAATGGATGGAGCGATTGATCGCATTGCCGAGGCACTTCGCCTAAATCAAAAAATTCTCGTTTATGGCGATTATGA
>JAUUYJ010000227.1 GCA_030588275.1 Candidatus Zixiibacteriota bacterium
CCATTGCGGTTGTAACAAATATTGAAGAGGATCATCTGGATTGCTACAAAGATCTTGACGATCTGGTCGAAACCTTTGCCGAGTATATCAACAAAGTTCCTTTCTATGGCTCGGTTATTATCCCGGAAGCGGATGTCAATGTTGAGCGTTTGAAGTCGGGCATCAAACGGCCGGTTGTTACTTTTGGCTTTGGTCCGACGGCAGATATTCAAGCGACAGATATTCGGTATGACAATTATGGATCGAAATTTAATCTCACTATCAAGGACACGCCGGCCGGATCAATCTCCTTAAATGTCCCTGGCCAATTCAATATAGCCAATGCTCTGGCAGCGATTGCGGCGGCAGTCGAGATTGAAATCCCGTTTGAGGCAATCGAGCAAGGGTTGCGAGAGTTCAAGGGGGTTGGGCGACGTTTTCAGATAATCGGACAGGCTGGCGGAGTGACGGTGGTTGATGATTATGCCCACCATCATACCGAAGTTGCCTCTACCCTAAGAGGAATCCGGGCATCAGCACCATCCAGTCTCAAGCGGATCATTGCAATATTTCAGCCTCATCTGTTTACCCGGACGCGCGATTTTTATCGCCAGTTTGCCGAAGCTTTGCATCTGGCTGACGAAGCGTTGGTGGTCGATATTTATCCGGCGCGGGAAAAGCCAATTGACGGTATTGAGGCTTCTCTCATTAGTGCCTATGCCGAATCGATTGGACATAAAAATGTGCGACATGTCGGGCTAAAGGAGAATGCGATATTGGAGTCAGCTCGCATCGCCGGGCCGGATGATATGATAATTACGATGGGAGCGGGAGATATCTTTCGTATCTGCCCACAATTGTTAAAGAAGCTGGGGAAGTAATGTTCTTAGGCATCAGATCGAAATATTGGTATTACTTGTGTACGTCGTTTCTGTTGATCGGGATGATGATGTTTGCCCACTTCTCTCCGGTCTTTGCTCTGCGTCGTTTTGAGGTCAAAGGTCCGTTGTCCAGTGGAAAAAATATGTCACAGATTTTGGCCACCGATAGCAGTATAAATATTTTCAGCTTGGATAAATCTGATCTGGCTCTAAATATATTGACCAACAAAAAAGTGGGCAATGTCAATATCGGAATCAATTTCCCGGATGGGATTGTGGCACATGTAAACAGTTTTGCTCCGCTGGCATTAGTACTGGATAAAAAACTTTATGGCATGGATCAGCAGGGGCGTATTGTCCCTTACGATTATGCATGGGAAAATATCGATCTGCCGGTGATTACCGGATTGAAAGTCGGCCAGATGTTTTCCATCCCACAGGATAACCGCATTTGGTCGGTCATCTCAGGCCTGAACTATGCGTCAAAATCTTTACCCGATCTGTATGCGGCGATCTCCGAATTGGATTTTTCCCAAGCGAGGCAAGTGATGATTTACTGCCAGCATGATCAATCTCGATTCGTCGCATCGGCTTCCGGTTTTGCTATGCAACTTGACCATATGTGGTCAATTCTAAATTTGAAAAACCGCCCTATAGGGGGTTGTTACGATTTGCAATATGATGGAATGATAATCAGACGAAGTCAATGAGGATATTATGTCACAGGTAAGGACAATCGTAGGGCTTGATATCGGAACCACCAAAATTTCGGCAATCATCGCCGAAGTTGATCAGGACAGCGAAATTCCCCGGTTGGTCGGGTTGGGTATGGTCCCCTCCGATGGGCTTAAGCGGGGTGTGGTTGTTGATTTGGAGAAAACGGTGCGAGCCATATCAAAGGCGGTCTCCGATGCGGAGCTGATGGCCGGGATTAATATCGATAGTTTGATCGCCGGGATTTCCGGTGAGCATATCCGTTCGATCAATTCGCATGGTGTGATTGCCGTCTCGAGAAACGACAATGAAATATCCGACTCCGATGTCGAGCGGGTTGTCGATGCCGCGCGAGCGGTTGCTATCCCGGCTGATCGAGAAATCGTTCATGTTTTGCCGCAGGAGTTTGTCATTGATGAGCAATCTGGGATCAAGGTTCCGATTGGGATGTCCGGGGTGCGTCTGGAAGCGGAGGTCCACATCGTAACGGCGGCTTCCACAGCGGTGCGCAATATTTATCGAGCTATTGGTAAGTGTGAAAAGGAAGTTGAAGCTTTGGTTCTGGAGGCGCTTGCTTCCAGCTATGCCATATTGACCGAGGATGAACAGGAGTTGGGTGTGGCGGTGATTGACATCGGCGGTAGTACAACCAATATCGCCGTCTATTTTGATGGTTCGATCAGGCATACATCAACCGTTCCGTTGGGTGGAAAAAACGTCACCAACGATATCGCAATTGGACTGCGCACACCGGTTGATCAGGCGGAGGAGATCAAGTTAGAATATGGCGCCGCTTTGACATCAATGGTTGATGCTGGAGAGATGATCTCGGTGCCGGGAGTTGGTTCGCGGGCGGCTCGAGATATTTCCCGAAATGTACTGGCTTCGATTATCGGACCACGTATGGAAGAAATTTTGTCGATGGCTTATCGGGAGGTCAAAAAATCAAATTTCCCCGAAACGTTGGCGGCCGGGATTGTCATTACCGGTGGTGGATCACTTCTGCCGGGGGCGATTGAGATGACCGAGCAGATTTTTGACATGCCGGTAAAAATCGGCAAGCCGACCGGATTTGATGGGTTGGTTGAGTTGGCTCAATCGCCAATTCATGCTACCGGAATAGGATTGATTCATTATGGATTGCGTCACGGAGATGAAGTTGCGCGTTCTGGAAAAACCAGAGGCGTACTGAAAAAAATAGAAAAGTGGTTTAACGAACATTTCTAAAGAGAAAAGGTGGAGGATGTCATGACCTTTGAATTTGATGATGAACGAACTACGCATGCTAACATTAAGGTCGTTGGTGTTGGTGGAGCCGGGGGGAACGCGATCAATCGTATGATCGATTCCGGTTTAAGTGGAGTTGAATTTTTGGCCATCAATACTGATGCACAGGTGCTTGAACAAAACAAAGCATCGATCAAAATCCAGATCGGAAAACGGATCACCAAAGGCCTGGGTGCCGGTGCCAACCCTGAGGTTGGCAAGAAGGCAGTTGAGGAAGATGCCGATGAGGTGGCGACCCATTTGGCTGGAGCCGATATGGTTTTTGTCACGGCTGGAATGGGTGGTGGGACCGGAACCGGTGCGGCCCCAACCATTGCACGGCTGGCCAAGTCGCAGGGTGCGCTGACAGTTGCGGTGGTGACCAAACCGTTTGAGTTTGAAGGAAAAAAGCGGGTTGATCGGGCTGATGAAGGGCTTGAAGATCTGCGCAAACATGTTGATACATTGATTACTATCCCCAATCAAAGACTGTTGTCGATTGTTGATCGCTCGACTCTTTTGACCGACGCCTTTGGAATCGCCGATGACGTTTTGTATCAAGCGACCAAGGGGATTTCCGATCTTATTACCGTTGCCGGTTTGATCAACTGCGATTTTGCCGATGTCAGAACGGTGATGCTTGAGATGGGTGATGCTCTGATGGGCACCGGCGAAGCAGAAGGTGAAGAAAAAGCGGCGGTAGCATCGCATCAAGCGATTTCATCACCCCTTTTGGAGAATGTCTCCATCGCAGGAGCGCGCGGCGTTTTGATCAATGTTACCGGTGGCCCGGACATGACTCTTTTTGATGTCAATGATGCCACCTCCAAAATTTATGATGCGGCCGGGTCCGATGCCAATATTATCGTTGGTGCCGTTATTGACCAAAGCCTCAAAGATACTATTCGGGTGACCGTTATCGCTACCGGCTTTGGCAAAGGGACTTCTATCCCTGCCGGAGCAGAGGAAAAGGTCGAAACCAAGCATCCAACCGACCTGTTTGGCGGAGTTCCGGAAGTTGACAAACAACCGGCGGTTCGCAAGGCAGTACCGGTTAATCGCCTTGTTAATGGAAACGGTAACGGTAACGGTAAGCGAGAAATCCGCAGGCAGGAAGAGATCGTTTATGCCAAGGCGGAAAATCTGGAGGTTCCGGCTTATCTGCGTCGTCAGATGGATGAGCTTGAGGAAACATTTGCTCGACCGGAAGATGATGTTGAATAATTTGATGTAAGCCGGATAAAGTCTTAGGCAAGATAAGTATGCTGCATGAGTAAGCAGTTGGTTGTATCGCACTATTTTGCATTGCACATTACCCGTCCAGATTATTGGGCGCATGACATCGTAGTGGTTTTGTTTTATTATTTTACTTTTCTTTTTACAGGTACCGCCGGGACGGATTCCCCCTGCCCCGGCGGTTTTATATAGCTGTAGGAGCGGCGGCATCGCCGCTTTCAGGCTGTCGCGCTCTTCGTAACTCCCACTGCACCCCTTCGCTACGCTCAGGAATAAGATAATCTAATCTCGCTACGCTTCGAAGATTATCTTAAAATGG
>JAUUYJ010000085.1 GCA_030588275.1 Candidatus Zixiibacteriota bacterium
ACGATAATGATCGACGATAATCCAGTCGGCCCGGTCGGCCCGGTCGCGCTGGTCAATAGATCGTAAAAATTGTTCACATTGCTCGAAGTCATTCTGGCCAAACTGTTCATTATCAATGGCGGTCAGGTCATCACAATCTGAGGGGAGAGAGGGGAGAGTATGAAGCATTAGACCTTTTTCAATGACCATCTGATTGAGGTGGCCCGGCAGATCGCGGCAGATGAACGAAACAGACGCACCACTTTTCTGCAAACGGGTGGCCAATGTCAGGCACCGCATCAGGTGACCGCTACCGATCTCCTCCGATGAATCTGTGCGAAAAATTATTTTCATAGATAGTACAATCCTGTTGTAAGAGTAACGGATGGTATGATGCGTTGTCTATTTAAATATTTGATTGCCGATCGAAACAGACAAAACCGGGTAGGGGTAAGTTGACTTTCGTAGTTTCGGGGTGAGTTATAGCGCCATCAGGGAAACAGTATCGAATCATTTATCCACTCTGGTTTTTTCCGGAGGCAGACAGGAAGGCGGCATCTTCTTCCAGAGATTTCAGATATCCTTCTCCATGAACGATATCATAATTTATCTGGCACAACTCCGGCTTCTCCTCCAAAAGGTTCAGGATATCGTTGGTTGTAAAATTCGGATTGTCATTATACAGCGACTCATAAACCTGTTTGACAAATTCAAAATCGGCCGGTTCATCAACGGTCCACCGATGATGCGAAAGATCGAGGTCGTTTTTAAAATGACCTATCTTATATCGCCCGGGATTATCCTGAATAAACGGTGTGACATGTTCTTTTTGTGAAGGAAGGGTGGCCTCTTTTTGAGACTCTTCAAGGCAACTGAATTTAAATATCTCCATATCCAGTCCAATCGGATAGGATCGTTCGACGCAATTGCTGACATAGTCAAAATCGTTTTTCATAAAGTACCGGATGCCAAAATCAATTACAGACGAATCAGCCAAAGGACAATCGCCAGTCAGCCTGATAACAATGTCGGCATCATATTTTTGAGCCGCCTTATAATACCGATCAAGAACATTATTAAGGCTCCCCCGAAAACAGGCGACATCACTATCCTGACACAGCTTTTCAATCGGGTCATCATCCGACTGGTCGCTGGTGGCCACGACAATTTTGTCAATTTTAGTTACCCGTTTGATCCGTTCTAAATGATGCCACAGCATTGGTTGGCCCAAAATCGGCATGAGGACTTTTCCCGGCAAGCGGGAAGAGGAAAGGCGAGCTTGCAAGATGGCGATGATCATAATTATCCGGTCCTATCGGTTTTCGAGGGATGTGGCAACCTCTGCGGTTTCACGAAGCGAAATTGAGTTTTTGAGTTCATCGACAACCCGTTCGATATCCGCCTTTGTCAGGTCGGGGTACATCGGGAGTGACAGAGCTGATTGATAATACTGGTCCGCACCCGGAAGGTCACCCACCTGACCGTTATAAAGTTTTTGATAATACGGCTGGAGATGAACCGGGATATAATGAACCTGAGTCCCGATCCCCTGCGCTCGCAAACGATTCATCACAACGGCTCGCGATTGTCCGATTTTGTCAAAGTTGATTTTCAGTACGAACAGGTGATAGGCATGAGTGCGGTCATTTTTCAATGTCAAACATTCAATTTCATCCGGGTTAAACTTGGCTTCGATCAGTTTCCGGTACCACCCGGCTATCTGATTTCTTTTTTCTAAAGATTGGGGAAGTTTTTTTAATTGTGTCTGTCCCAGAGCGGCCTGCATATCGGTTATCCGATAATTGAACCCAAGCTTACTCATCTCATAATACCAGGGGTTAGGAATCCCCTCACTATTTAAGGCCATATCATTATTGACAAACGTCTGCCGTTCCAAACCATGATTGCGAAGCAGTCGCAATCGTTCCACCAGAGCGGCATTACCGGT
Source organism: Candidatus Zixiibacteriota bacterium (assembly GCA_030588275.1). Classification (GTDB taxonomy): domain Bacteria; phylum Zixibacteria; class MSB-5A5; order GN15; family JAAZOE01; genus JAUUYJ01. The sequence continues at coordinate 1,928 of JAUUYJ010000085.1, forward strand.
TGCAATCGCACCACCCTCACCCATAGCAATATGCTTGACCGGATGAAACGAAAAAACGGTCATATCGCTGTGGTGGCGGTTTCCTATCTTGAATGTTTTACCCTGATGTTGATAGGTGGCGCCGATAGCATGACAGGCATCATCCACGACAAACAGTTCATACCGGCGAGCCAGATCGTACAAGGCGGGGAGATCGGCTGGTTGTCCGGCAAGATGAACCGGTATAATCGCTTTGATTCTGCGGCCCCGATCAGCCTTGAGAATGGTTTCAACGGAGTCCGGGTCGATCAGACCGGTTTGGGGATCAACATCGGCAAAGATTACATCTGCTCCGACATAGCGGGCGCAGTTGGCGCTGGCCAAAAAGGTGATCGGTGTCGTTATGATGGCATCCCCCGGACCGATACCCAAAGCGAGCATGGCCAGGTGTAAGGCGGCGGTCCCGTTTGAAACCGCAATCGTTTCACGAACGTCAAGGAAATTAGCCAGCGTTTCCTCAAAAGCGGGGATGGCTGGTCCTTGCGTCATCCAGTCTGATTTGAGCACATCGACGACCGCATTAATATCATCCTCGTCAATATTCTGTCGTCCGTAAGGCAGAAAGGGGCTGTTGTCCATATTAATCACATATCCTGATTTGTTAATGTCCGTGGTTGTCTATACGCCGACCGGTTGCTTACTTTCCGTCTGCTTGATCCGATTGGGTATTGCGGGTGTCGTAGTTTCGGGACCACGCATGAGCGTAATTTTATTAAATGAATTCTCTGGTTCGACGCTAAAGTTGGGATCAAAATTATCTACGATCAACTGCCGGATCTGCTCGACGCTCAACCATTCCTCATTTTCGCCACTTGAATAATGGAATCCATCGGGGCAGAATTTTCCATTGAACTCAGCCCGGAACTTTTCAAAATCCCAGAGTGGAGTGGAAGGGAGGATGACATAGTAATCGTCAAACTCAATACTGTTGATGGCGTCGGTAACGGTGATCATCTCTTCGTGCAGTTTTTCGCCAGGTCTGATTCCGATGACCTTCTTGGCGCATTCAGGCGCAATCGCCTCGGCCACATCCACAATCCGATAGCTCGGGATTTTAGGGATAAATATTTCTCCACCCCACATCTTTTCCAAAGCCATCATAACCAGTTCGACCCCCTCTTCAAGGGTAATGTTAAACCGGGTCATGCGGTCGTCGGTGATCGGAATGGTTCCTTCAGATTTTTTCTTCATAAAGAATGGGATGACGCTTCCCCTGCTACCCATGACATTGCCATACCTCACGACCGAGAATTTGATATCGCGCCGTCCCTTAAAATTATTGGCTGAGACAAACAGCTTATCACTACAAAGTTTGGTTGCTCCATAAAGGTTTATCGGAGCGGCCGCTTTATCGGTGGATAGGGCAACAACCTGCTTGACACCGTTGTCGATGGAGGTCTCGATAACATTCTGAGCCCCCATGATATTTGTCTTGATCGCCTCAAAGGGATTGTATTCGGCGGCCGGAACCTGTTTCAGGGCGGCGGCATGAATCACGACATCGATATCTTCCATAGCGCGTGACAAACGGCGCAGGTCACGAACGTCACCGATGAAATATCGCAGTTGGCGATATTTGGTTTCAGAAAATGTCTGAGCCATTTCGTACTGTTTCAACTCATCACGCGAATAAATGACGATCCGCTTAACGTCGGGGAAACGGGCCAGGATAGTTTTGACAAACTGTTTACCGAACGATCCGGTTCCGCCGGTAATAAGAATCGATTTTCCTGATAACATCTGTTTATATCCTCTCTATCCAACATGATTCATAGTTGACTTGATCGCTAATTTTTTTCTGAAACATTTTAGAGCCGATCTACAATAAGAATCGTCGTTGCCACGCCGGTCAAAATAGACAGGCTGGAGGTGATGAATTTGAACCAGTCTTTCTCGTGCTTGATCTCTGCCGGAACGACGACGATATCGCCCAGTTCTGCTTTTTGATTCAGGATATTACCGGAAGTGATAACCGATCCGTTGGCCCGTACTAGCCGAGCCTCTTTTTTGTCGGCTCGCTTGGTAAAGCCCCCCGCCTGCTGGAGGTAATATTTGATCTTTTTGTCCGGCTCGAACCGGATCGTGCCGTTGGAGCAGACCTCACCCAAAACAGAGATACCGGTTGGTACTTCCGGGATAAAAATGTTGTCCCCGGCCATCAACGAAATATCACCCTCGGCTCCGGTGGAAGTGAGGAGGCGATCCATATCAATGATGACCCGGTCCATCCGATCGGTATCAAAATTGATCATCTCAACAGCTTTGAACCGCCCGGTTGAATCGACTACCAGCGGTTGTGATTTTCTCAGGATTGCCGCAATGTTTTTTCGATGGAGGTTATCGGCGATAGCTTTTCTCCTATAGACAGTCCCGGTCGGAAACGCTTTGGAGGTAAAGCCTCCGGCCCGTTCCAAAAGTTCCCACAACGACTCATCCCGATTGGTCAACGAATAACGACCCGGAAAACGAACCTCGCCCTCAATCGTAACCATTCGATGCAGTTCATAACCGGGGATGCGACGAATAAAGAGGCGATCGTTTTCGGCCAGCCGTAAATTGCCACCGTTGTCAAGATGATTGAGATTAATCCTAATTAAATCGGTTTGTCCTTCACGATTGATGCGAGCCAACTCGGCGTCGAGCAGATACGCCTCTTCCCGGAGGTTTCCGGCCAAAAAGATCAGGTCAGCGACAGTCATGTTACCAAACAGCGGATAGCGTCCCGGCGTCTTGACCATGCCGTCGATGTAGATCGATTTTTCGGGGAGAACGTTATCGGTATTGTATATCGCCAACGAATCGAGGTCGCACAGCTTGAGGTTGGCTTCATCGTTTCCATCCAGGATCGCCTGAAGATCAACAGCAAATATTTCGATCTGACCATCGGCACTATGGCGAAAGAGGTCGGCCCTTTCGTAAAAGACGTTGTTTGGGAGAAGCTGTCCCTGTGAGATAAGGTCTGACAGCCGCATCTGGTCGATTCGTTCAAATGTGCCGGAGTGTTTGACCATCCCGGTGATCCAGACAATATTTTGCCGCATTTGATAAATTGAAAAGACCGAGAGGTCATCCCCATCGGCCAGAATTGGATTATTCAGCTTTGCCTGTGGTTCCGATTGCGCCTGTTCCGAAAAATCTATGTCGATCAGTTTGCGTGAATCGTCCTGGCCAACACGATCAAGCATCAGCCGTCCCATATAGGCATCAGCAGTCGGGCCGCCACCCAATGCTAACAGATCGGCCACGGTCTCTTCTCCGACCAGTTCATAGATGCCGGGGCGTTTGATCTCGCCTCGGATTTTCGCCTGCCGACCAGCCAGCGGAACAAAAATCACGTCACCCGACTGAAGTGGTAAGTCGCAACTGTTATCACCGGTGATCAGAAAGTCGTACAGATCGACAACCGTCGATTGCCGATCTCGAATCAGTTTGATCTGCCGCAAAGAGCCGTTATCGGAAGGTCCCCCGGCGCGATGGAGAGCATTGAACAGAGTTGATAAGGCCGAGACGGTATAACCACCGGGAGATGAGACCTCACCGTAAATAAAAATTTTGATCGCCCTGATCTTGCCCAGCGTTACTTTCCGTTTGAAGCCGGTGTATATTTGGGACAAGTTTTTGTCGAGGCTCTCTTCAAATTGGCTGATGGTCATGCCCCAAGCTGTGATCTCACCCACTTTGGGGATAAATATTTTACCGGATCGATCAATGGTCAGATTCCATTCCTGCTGAACCCTTCCCCATAGATTAACGATGATGTTGTCACCGGGACCGAGGAGGTAGCTTTCCGGGATCAACGCTTCGTTGAACTCGCCCAATCCAGGATTGGCAAACATTCCCTGCCCAAATTTCTCAATTTTCTCTTGCGATGGGAAAACCAGTTGATGTTGAGCCTCCGATTCAAATGGGGAGTGCTCCAATTTCATATTGGACTGGTTGTCCCATATAAACTCGTCAGACTGTTCGGTCGTTGCAGAACTGGCCGGATCAACGCTTCCCTGGCGATGCCTTGATAAGCCGGAATCGGTAACCTGTGCTGATGGGTCGCCAAATATTTCCGGGCTATTGTATCGCTGGGGATGATTTTCAGCCGAGGGTGATTTTTCGTCAAGCAGTTTCTGATACGCCTCAATCTGCTCCGGCGTCAGTTGGGCCTGAGCAACATTAATCCAGTTGAGGCAGACCAAAATCAGAATCAGAATCGAAATCCAAAAAGCTTTTTTCATAAAGAAACCTTCCATGGTTTTTAAGAAGGCTTCGCAGGAATTGTGCCAAACTGAAACATCGCATCGCAAACGACTTCGCTTCAAGAAGTTAAGATCGGGGAGATGGGTTGAAACAAGGTTTTGGCGAGCGAATGGGGAACGATTTCAGCGGTTGGAGTGGAATTATTTTCCGATTTGATTGCAAAAAATCAGACCGACTTACGTCTTGAAGCATAACCGGACGCAAAAGGAAAAAATCCGGGACCGGACTTGACAAAGGTCGGGTGATATTGTAACTTTTGCGTTCTATTTTTGGTGCAAAGGGCAGACCGCATGGTTCGCAATTGTGTCCCGAAAATAATGAGTGATGGTAATGATTTGTTATTAATATAATGTTGGAGTAGAGGATGAGAAAAGCTACCGTAATAATTCTGGTCGGTATATTCTGTTTCTGGATGGCCGCCCCACCCGCAATGGGAGGGGGAATGTCGATTCTTGGAGTCGGCGCCAAAGCCAAAGGAATGGGCGGAGCGTTTCGGGCCATCGCTGATGATTGGTCCGCCGCATACTATAACCCGGCTGGTCTTTTCTACATGACCGATAATCAGCTGACCTTTAATGAGGTTGTCACCCATTACCGCGTGAAGTATGAGCCGAATGTAAATTATGGCGGCTATGACGTCGGTTTCTATAATGGTGAAATCTCTAATCGCTATGAAATTTTGACCAACCCAACCTTGGGTGGTTATTTCAAGCTTCCGGTTGGTGGCCAAAGCATCACTGCCGGTCTGGCGCTGTTTCAACCGTTCGATCAAAATATTGCCTGGCAGGTTTTCCAATCTCCAAATAGTGGATTTGGTCTGCCGGGTCAGCAGTTTGAGCATAACTTCGACGCCGTCGCCATCAACGTGGTCGGTGCGATGGAGTTGATTGAGGACAAGTTGAGCATTGGCATTTCTGCCGGTATCCTAAAGGCCGATTTGGTCTATGGTGGCTTTTTCTTAAGAGCCAATCCGGCGGATCCGAATGCTACTTACTACGACCAGATTGCCGGGCGTCCCAACGAATTGATTACCGAGTATGCCCGCTCCGATGGAAATGGTTTGGCTCCCAATTTCCGCCTTGGTTTGTTAATGAAAGCCAGCCCGAAACTACAATTCGGACTTTCGATCACACCCAAGACTACCATCACCGTCGATGGTGATAGCTACTTCTACTATTATATGCCGGATATCCCGCAGTACTTTAATAGAGGATTGGCTGGGGAAGTTGTTCCCGGAAATGAAGATTATATCTTATCGTCCGGTGCCAGATTGACCGGCAATGCCACCTTTGAAACGGAAATTGTTCTGCCCACTCAAGTAGGTGCCGGTGTTGCTTATCAAGTCACCGAACGTTTATTGATCGCGGGCGATTTGGAGTTTACGACTTGGTCCGACTTTGAGGGATATAAGTTTGATTACGAATTTTCCAACTTCTCAACTGGAAGTTCTACCATTGATGCTTGGGCCGCGACCGATCTGGCCGTTGTCGTAGATGCAAAAAATATTCTAACCGGATCACTCGGTTTGGAATATGCTTATTCTGATATTGTCAAAATGCGGGCAGGATACTCTGCCGATCAGTCTCCTTATGAAGAGGGAACTCTGCATCCGGCCTTTTTTGATTCCGGGCTGAAGCACAGCCTGAATCTCGGTCTGGGGCTGGAGTTTGAAAGCGTCAGGTTGGATGTTGCGACCCAGTACCAGCATTTCCCCGAGTCCAAAGATGGGGGCAATATTGATCTGGATAATGATGGTATCATGGATAATTTACCGGGAACTTATAAAGGTTCCGCTTTTGAATCGGTGTTTCAATTTACGGTTAAGTTTTAAGGGAGATCGAAATGAAATTGAGAAGTTTATATGTGGCGCTGGTGATTATATCCCTGATGCTGTTTGCCGGATGCGCTGATAATTCCAAAGATAATCCGACCCGACCCGATTCAGTTGATAACGGGTTAATCTGGGGTGGCTCGGCTGACCGATATTTTTCTGCCTTCGTTTCCACTTCAGGAAACCCCGGGTTTCAGGGTATGCGAGTTTATACTCCGCCTGACTACTTTTACCAGGGTGATGGGCGACCCTATCCGATCCTTTATCTTTTGGCACCGTTCCGGGCCGACGAGCGTTATTTTGTTGAGCACGGTTTGGCGGAAGTGGCCGATCGGCTAATTGCCGAAGGAAAAATTAAACCGATGATTATCGCTACCTTGGATAATCGTTCCCTTTTGGGTGGTTCATTCCTCGTCAACTCGCTCCAACAGGGCAATTATTTTGATGTTATGTTTAATGATTTTGTTGATACTATTGGTCTGGGTGACAGCATAGGTCTTCCGCCAGGGGCGATCAAAGGTGAAGCATTTGTTACCAAAATGGAAGATAAATGGTACCGGGTCATTGATGATCCATCCTGTCGCGGAATTGGCGGTGTTGGTTTAGGTGGTTATGGAGCAATGCGAGCGGCGATGGAGACCGGTCTGTTTGGTTCTGTTTCGGCAATCAACGCACCGCTTGATTTTGACGGCTTCGATGGTGCTTCCGGTTTTGTTTCGTTGATGAATCAGCAGTATCCGCTTAATAGTGACGTCGTTTATGATACGACATTTGATACTCTGGGAGCCGTTGTGGTCGATACTTTCTGGACTTCCTGGATGATGGTTGATACTTCGGGGACAGGGTTTATCGATACTTCCTGGACGGCCGACACCTCATTGGGTAATCCCGATATGTCGCTTCTCGTTTCGGCGGCGGCCGCTTTTTCGCCGCAACATATCGGAATCACCAATGCCTATATGGATTTCGATGACTTTGGTGCACTCTTTTTTGGGTTTGAAGTATCTGATACGTTGACCGACGATATGACTTCGTACCTCCCGGAACATGCGGTACATATGCCCTTCGCTCGGGATGGTGCCATAAATGATGACATCTGGTCGTTGTGGATGGCTAA
>JAUUYJ010000022.1 GCA_030588275.1 Candidatus Zixiibacteriota bacterium
AAGTTGAGGGCTTAATATAACGGTAGTGTCGTAAATTGGCATTGACATTTCCCTTCGGGCATTAAAAGTTGACCCTGGAAATTAATTTTCCAGAGTAGGGTTATTGTTGTTGTAACTGCTTATCGCCACATCCAGCCCTTCCTTTACCGTCTTGGTAATTGCCTGGCCAGCCAGCGAAATTATTTTTGAGACAATTCCTTTTTCATCCGGCCTAAAATGGCCCAAGACAAACTCTGTAACCTGATCTTTGCGTTTTTCCTGCTCTTCAGAAAATTCGGAACCTAACGGGGCCGGCAGATCTGCCGAACCGGTCGGTATGGGACCAATCCCCAGTCGTAAACGGGGAAAACTATCCCGCCCGATGGTTTCGATTATCGACTCTAATCCTCGATGACCGCCGGATGATCCTTTTTTTCTGATCCGCAATTGACCAAATTCAAGGTTAAAATCATCAACTATGACAAAGAACCGTTCAATCGGTAAATCAAATTTTTCCATCGCCGCCGCAACCGCCAACCCGGACCGATTCATAAAGGTTGTTGGTTTCATCAGCCAGACCACCTCCCCACCCAGCGACAGATGAAGAAACTCAAACAGAGGATGAGATTCAAATTCATCCATCCGCTTGGAGCCGGCCAGCCGGTCGATAACCTCGTATCCGAGATTGTGCCGAGCATGACGATAGCGCAGTCCGGGATTTCCAAGACCACAGACGACCTTAATCATTTTCAGACCTCTCGTTCATACCACTCGGCGGAGAATCAATTTATCCAAAATAAACTATTTGTCAAGCCGATATTACCGAGAGTAAGTCACTTTCGCCCATATAATAAGAGAAGTATGGAGTAATTCGGGAATATATGGACAGATGGGGTTGATTTTAAACCGTTTATTCGCTGTCCAGCGTTGAGTCTCTTTATCGGCCCAACTGGGGGGGCTGACAATTGCCAGAGAATTGATGACCTTTAAAGGAAAATAAGAAAATTTATCTTTACAAATTCTACCTTTTGTGATATTTTGCTGGCCAATGATTACTGCTATTAGCACATATATGATATTAGCCACTGGTCCCACTCTGATTAAGTACGACATCGGGCTATATATCGGGGACAATCATTCTGGATCAACAAAAGGGGCCAGTCGCATCTAAATATATTATCGGAGGTATCACCGTGATTAACAACCGTACCGAATATGCCATTCGCGCCCTTTGGCAATTGGCCCAAACCGAAAATCATTTTTCTACATCGGAAGCTATCGCGCAAGCCCAGGAGATTCCGGGAAAATTTCTGCCCCAGATTTTATCCGATCTTTCCCGGGCCGGGCTGGTTCGTTCGGTGCGTGGTTTTGGAGGAGGCGTTCGTCTCTCCCGCCCCCCTGAAAAAATAAAACTGCTGGAAATTTTGGAAGCGGTTCAAGGTAATATATTTTTGTACGACTGTCTCAAAGGTCCGATTGATTGTCAATATGAACCGGATTGTACTTTGAAAAATGTCTATGCTAAAGTCCAAAAGGTAATGAAAGCTGAGTTTGCCCGAGTTTCCCTGAAAGATCTAAAATCAAAAAAGGGGAACAAGAAAAGCAAAATTGTCAAAATAAAGCATCGGGCCAAAAAATAAACAGATATGACAGCCTGTGCGAGCAGAAAAGATATTTGGGAAACGTAAACATGTCGATCCGAAACAGATTCTATTCGGTCTGAATAGGTTTGGTTATGGCTGTGAAAAATGGAAAAACATAACAGATTATTCTACACAACTGTTTTCCCCAACCAACCTGGTGTAATCAGGCTCCTGATTGCTCATCCGATCCCGATTACGAACCAATTATCTCCTCTACCCAATTTATATTGGTAGTTTTAATTTAAATCGTCGGAGGGTGCGGCCCAACAAGGTACAGACTGTTGCACAATTTGCCCATAATCGATGTGGAAAACGGATATATCATCTCTTTTGTCGCATGCGATCGCACTAATGTATGATCCGACCGAATGATTCTGAAATCACAACCCCTATCGGTTGGAAATAAATCAGTTATGCGATGTGACAATTTATTGAGCGAGTCTCAAATCAGTATCAATTATTTTTTGGGGAAAAATTGCATACGCAACCGACAGAGAATAAGCCGATTACAAAATATTGGAAATAATTTTCAATCACCCTCTTGACACCGATTCCGACTCTCACTATAATTACTACCGGAAGTCAAAGAGTCGTAATATGTTAACAAGTTGTGGAAAACCGTGTTGATAACTGTTGGGGGTTGTTTGGATTTGCTGGCTAAGGGTGAGTTAAGGTACTTCTCATTGTGGAAAACTCGTCTCAAGTTACTCTTTTAATATCGCAAACGACTACCGTACAATAGTTAACAACTCGGGGTTTATCAACAGATATTGTGGAAAATGTTGAGGGGTGGTATGACAACAACAATTAATCATGGGGCATTGTGGCAAGATTGCCTCAGTTATATCTCGCATCGACTCAAAAAGCAGTCGTTTGCGACCTGGCTTAAGCATACCAACGGGATTTCTGATGGGAATGGAGGGATATCGATCGTCGTTCCCAACCAATTTGTTGCCGAATGGATCGATGAACATTACTCCGAGCTAATCGAAGAAGCTCTGGCTCAATCGGCTGGGGAAAAAGTTACCTTTGATTTTAAGGTTAGCCAAACAGCCATCGACCAAACCGAAATCAATTTTCATTCGGGACATGATTCTCTCGAACCGTCGGCACAACAAAGTCAAACAAACCAGTTCGCCGCTACCGGTCCGATAGCCCGAACCGCGACACCCGTTTCGGTTCAACCGGGGATGCTCAACGGGCGTTATACTTATGATAATTTGGTCGTTGGAAATTTCAACCAGTTCAGTTTTGCCGCCTCCAAAGCGGTGGCCGAGGCACCCGGTCAGACCAAATACAACCCGCTATATATTTATGGCGGGGTTGGGTTGGGCAAAACTCACATTCTTCAGGCGATTGGCCATTATATCATCAAGGCTGATCCTCGCAAAAAGGTGATCTATGCCACCTCGGAAAAATTCACTTCAGATTTCATCAATTCGATTTCGAGCAACAAAACTTCCGATTTTACTAACATGTATCGATCGGTTGATGCTCTATTGATTGATGACGCTCAGTTTTTTGCCGGTAAAGAATCGACTCAGGAACAGTTCTTTCACACTTTTAATGTGCTTTATAACGCCGGCAAACAAATCGTCTTGTCTTCTGATCGCGCGCCACGCGATATTAAGGGGATGGAAGAAAGGCTCCTCTCCCGCTTTTCCTGGGGTTTGGTAACCGACATCCAGGCCCCCGACATGGAAACCAGAATGGCGATTCTACAGCGCAAGGTGGAAGCGGATAATATTTCAATCTCGGATGAAGTAATCGACTATATTGCCAATGCCGTGACCAGCAATATTCGCGAACTGGAAGGATCTTTGATTCGCCTTCTCGCTTTCAGCTCCCTCCAGGGGGTCGAATTAACCCTTAATGTGGCTCAATCGGTTCTATCTGATACACTTAGGGTTTCACGAAAAACGGTCTCAATCGACCTCATTAAGCGTAAAGTTTCTGACAATTTTGGGGTTGATCTACCGCTTTTATCAGCCAAGAAAAAGACTCAAAACATCGTCCAGGCCCGTCAAGTTGCCATGTATTTGGCTCGCTCCCTGACGACGATGTCACTAAAAGCGATTGGGGATTCATTTGGTGGGCGGGATCATTCGACCGTTATTCATGCTTGCAATCTGATCGAGAGACAGATAACCAGTAATATTACCTTGCGCGCCGAGGTCGAAAAACTGTCACGGAACCTGGTCGGATGAGGTTGATTAGTTGTGGATTAAACTGTGGATCGCTGTTAGCTTTCCAATCTGGAAAATATAATGTGGAAAAAATGGCTGAAATAAAACATTTGTTGACATTCTTTTCACCAGCTGATTATGTTTCTTTACTAAGGCAAAAGCATACGGGACAAGCGATGCGATGATAAAAAAATGTATCTGTTAACATTTCCACACCCCTTATTGTTATTACTCTTTTTAAATAAAGAGAAGGAAAAATAAAGAAGGGTGTGTAAAAAATGGAAACTGTTCGAAAAAAACATTTAAGCGATTAAATTAGACATACAAAAATAAGTGTCACTAAAAAGCAACTAAGGAGCAACCGATGAAGTTTTCATTACCAAAATCACGCCTGACCAGTTACCTCCAGCATGTCCTCGCCGTTGTCCCTTCCAAATCTACCCTTCCGATATTGTCTAATATTTTAATTGAATGCTTTGATAATAATCTAAAAATATCGGCAACTGATCTGGACATAACGATTACCGTCACCTGTGAAGCAAACATCAGCAAGAAAGGTTCGGTAGTTATACCAGGAAAGATGCTCTTTGATATAATTAAAGAACTTCCCGAATCAGAAGTCAGCTTTGAAGGAAGTTCAAATCGGGTTGAGATAAAAGTTCCCAACGGCAGTTATAAAATAGGTTCTGTTGCAGCGGATGAATATCCTGAGTTACCTCCGATAAACACCAAAAAGCAGATTGAGATCGACTCGAAAACTTTTGTTACCATGATTCGCCGCACCACCTTTGCCTGTTCTCATGACGAAACAAGACCAGCTTTAAATGGCGTTCTGTGGCAAACCAATGGGGAGTTGATGACGATGGTTGCAACCGATGGGCATCGGTTGGCACGGGTTCGTTCGGAGAATAAAAAACTTAAAGGGTTGAATGACGACGTTATTATTCCTCCTAAAGTTCTTGATTTGATTGCCAAACTGGCTGAAGGGGATCGGGAAAAGATTGGGCTGATTTTTGAAGAGAGTCGGATGATTTTTAACCTGGATGATATTGTAATAACTTCCCGATTAATCGAAGGTCCCTATCCCAGCTATGAAGCGGTCATACCGGAGTCGTCTGATAAAAAGATGACGATTGCTCGTTCCGACCTTTTTTCATCGGTCCGACGCGTTTCGATTTTATCAAACTCCCTTACCCATCAGGTCAAGTTTGCGGTGAAGAATAACAACCTATTGCTTTCCACCACCAACACCGATGTCGGGGGAGAAGCGAAAGAAAACCTACCTTGTGAGTACGAAGGTGATGCGGTTGAGATCGGGTACAACGCTGGGTACGTCAACGATATTTTAAACAGAATTGAGTCGGATGAAGTGGTTTTTGAGCTTTCCAGCCCGGTTTCTGCTGGCGTCATTTATGAAGCAAACACCAACAAGGAAGATTACCTGTGCTTGTTGATGCCCTTGCGCTTAACGGAGTAGATGCTTGGTAAAGCTGAGTAAATGCTTGATTGAAAAAGATAAATAGTAAAACCCCGGTTGTTGAACATGGCCGGGGTTTTATTGTAAAAGGTAGGTCGGAGGGTTTTTAATTATTGCGACCAATTTTAGTATTGGAACCTTCAAGTGAAATTAGTTGTTTGAATTTCTAAAAGTTTTTTCAAACTACAGGAGCCATAAATGTTTGTTAAAAATATTAAGCAGATAGCCAAGTGTGCTGTCTCCGGTGATGGTATCAAAGATGTCGATAAGCAGGTTCCGATCGGTTCACAGCAAGGCTGGAACAACACTCTCCGCGTCTTCAGCTTGAAACCGGGAGGACATACTCCTCAGCATAGTCATGACTGGGAGCATGTCAATTACGTTATTTCCGGTTCCGGGACACTTGAGATAGATGGTCAGAAAAATAGTATAAGTACAGGATCATTCGCTTTTGTACCGCCGAATGCAACGCATCAGTATTCAAATGATGCTAATGCAACCGAAGAGTTTGTTATGATCTGCATCATCCCGGACAAAGCTACTTACTAAATCATAGCGGCAAACGATGCGTCTGATTTGTAATAGGTCAGGCAGGTTTAAAAAATAGAAGGAGGCATTATTTATAAATAAATTATGCCTCCTTTTTTATCATTACAGAGATCGACAATTATATTTAAATAAGAATCTTATGCCGCCGAACCACCAATCGCTTCCTCAAGCATAATCCGGTGGTACAGCTTACAGTACAATCCTTCTTTTAATATCAGGTCTATATGCGTACCAGCTTCGGCGATCTTGCCATCCTCCAGAACAATCACATGATCCGATTTTTCCAATGTCGCCGGGCGATGCGAAATGATAAAGCAGGTCAACTCCGGCATCACTTCGTACAACCGGTCCCACAAGGCCGCTTCGGTATCAGAATCCAAGGCGGAGGTGCAGTCGTCTAAGATCAAAATCTTTGGGCGCGTAACCAAAGCTCGGGCCAAAGCGAGTCTCTGTTTTTGTCCACCGGAGATCGACATTCCCCGAACACCGATGCGTGTCTTCAAACCATTGGCAAAGGAAGCGATCTCTTTGTCAAACTGAGATACTTCGATAGCCCAGCTTATATCATCATCGGTAACGTTGTCCCAATCAAAGCGAATATTGTTTTCAATCGTATCGGAAAACAGAATCGGCTCTTGCGGAACATAACCGATCTGCTGACGCAAATCAGACAGGCTGTAGTCGCGCAAATTGATCCCATCAAGTTTTATATTCCCAGCGGTCGGGTTTACCAGCTTCGGAATCATCCGGACCGCCCAGCTTTTTCCAGAACCGATCCGACCAACCAAGGCGATCCGTTGGCCCGGCTCGGCTGTGAAGGACAATCCGGAAATGATATCCCTCTCCTGGCCCGGAAAGCGAAACGAAACGTTGTCAAACTCCACCTGGCCCTTAAACCGCTTCGGGTCAATCGGTCGATCTCCTTCGTATCGATCGACCATTGGAGGGTGCTCCTCAAGTTCGATCAACCGCTTGATCGACACCGCGGCGCGTAATCCTTTGACCAAAAAGTTGCCAACATCAAACATCGGATAAATCATAAACAGGATATAGGAATCGAAGGCGACAAATTCTCCGATGGTCAATGATCCATTGATGACATAATACCCTCCAGCCAGAAGGACGATGATTATTCCCACTTGCCAGATATACATCCAGAGCGATTCAATAACGGTATGCGTCTTAACCGCAGAAATTTCAGCCGCTCTCCTTTCGTCGGTCGCCTGACCAAATATTCTCTTTTGATCCTCTTCTTTGACGTATGCCTTGACAACTCTGATTCCGGAAAAGCAGGCTTCCATCGCATCGTTCACTTTCGAGATCTTCTTCTGCAAGAAATCAAAACGCCGATCCAATAGGGCGGACGATTTGGAATAGATAATCACCAAGACCGGCAACGGTACGACCGTCCAAAGCGTCAACAGAGGATGAATCGAAAGCATCATAATCAAACTAAACCCGATCATCGTCAACGCTTCGTAAAAGCGAAAAATACCGCTACAGGCAAACCATGACAATTTTTCCCCAACGTCATCGGTCAGACGGGTGACAAGGTCACCGGTCGTGAATCGATTGAAGAAATCGGGGCCCTTAGTTGTAATCCCCTTGAATGCTTCCTGACGAAACTCCCACTCAAACTTAATGTTCAGGTAGGCGCGATGACCAACTAAGGTTATGTAACTGACCAACAACACCATCGCCAGCCCAATCATCATCAACGCATAATTGCCAATATCTCCGTCTCCCACTGCTTCGATCCAGTCGCTGACAAATGGCAAACTGGTAGGTTTAGTCGTACCCGACTGAAGCAGATCAAAAACATTTTTCAACAGTAATGGTTGCATCACCATCAGAGCGCTTGAGACAAGCGACAGAGTCAAAAGAGTCACCAACGCCCGCTTGTAATTGCGATAGTATCTCCAGAACCACTTTATATATTTTATCATACCTTTTTCACTCCTGCGCCGTTTAGCTGTTTGAACTGCAACTTAAACAGCTTTGAATAATATCCGTTTTGGGCAAGCAATTCCTTGTGATTACCTCGCTCAATAATCTGACCCTCACGCACCACCAAAATACAATCGACATTCAATATGGTCGACAGGCGATGGGCGATAACAATCGAAGTACGACCCTGCATCAATCGATTGAGCCCCGCCTGGATCAACCGTTCTGTTTCCGGGTCAACCGATGATGTTGCCTCATCCAGAATTAAAACCTCAGGGTCAGCCGCCAGAGCACGGGCAAAAGATAGCAACTGCCTTTCGCCACGACTCAGGTTGCCACCCCGCTCCGACAGTTCCGTTTCGTACTGGTCCGGCATCCGTTCGATAAACTGATCTGCGGCAACCGTCCGGCAAGCTTCGATTACTTGACGGCGTCGTTTGTCATGATCAATCTGCGTTTCCTGCACACCCTGCGCTCCATTGGAGGAGAGGGAGATATTGGAGGCGATGTCTCCGGGGAAGAGGTAAATATCCTGAAGTACCAACCCGGCCTTAGCACGCAGATCAGATTTCGACAGCTCTCTAATATCAATCCCATCCACCGTGATGCGTCCCTTTTGCGGATCGTTAAATCGTAGCAGAAGATTTATCACCGTCGATTTTCCGCCTCCGGTGATGCCAACCAAAGCAATCCGCTGGCCCCTTTTAATCTCAAACGAGACATTCTTCAGAGCATAGTTGTCATCATCAGTATAAGAAAACCAAATGTTTTCGAATTTGATGCTTGTCTCAAGATGCGGCCAGAGGCGAGGCATGGCCGGTTCCGGTATAGTTTCGTCAGTATCCAGGAGGCCAAATATCCGTTTGGCTCCGGCGACCGCCTTTTGAACCTGGGCGATCTCTTCAGCCGCCATATGAACCGGCTCCATAAACATCCGCACATAAGATATAAACATAACCAGAACACCAATGCTCAATCCATCAACTCCGGCCCAGCGAGCACCAACATAAACCACCAAAGAGATGATGACAGCTTCCAGAAAAAAGATGATATTGAACATTGCCACGACAAAAAGCTCCGCCTTCAATTCCGGCTCGTATTTGCGACGGTTAGCTTCGTTCAACCTTTTTCTGGCCATTATGGCCCGATCAAATATCTGAATCACCTGCATCCCCTGCAAAAACTCAGCTAAGGTTGCGGTCACATCAGCCATCCGCTTACGAATCACAAACCACTTGGGGGTTGTGTAGCGGTGGTAGATATACAGAAAAATCAGGAACAGCGGTAAAAATGCTCCGACCACCAGCGCCAGCCGAGCTGAGATAAAAAACATCCAGATAAACATCCCGACGATCAAAAGGACCGAACCGATCATCGCCACGACGGTATTGGTGAACATTAACCTCAACGCTTCGGTGTCCGACTCGACTCGGGACATGAGCCGTCCAACCGGATTACGGTCAAAAAAGGAGACAGCCATCTTAGTTACATGATCAAAGAGGCGCTTTCGCAAATCGGTCATCAAATCCTGACCAATAATCTCCATGCGGATTCTAAATTGATAATTGATAATCAGAAACAGAGCCTGAGCCAGAATGTACAGACCAACCGTTGCCAACAATCCGGAATAATCAGACCCGGCGATGTCAACATCGATAGCGTGACGGATTAAATTCGGACCAAGCAGATATATGCCTTTTGAGGCCGCTAACAAAAGCAGGCAGAACAACAGCCAGCCCTTAAACGGTTTCAACAGGGGCAAAAGCTTGCCCAAGGTGGCGCGTGAGCTCAGTTCGTCCCGCGCATCTATTTCGTTCAGCTTGTCTTCTTCGTAATATGCCGATTCCATTATTGCATCCTTTACTTTTCTCATCGATCGGTGCCACTAACTGATTTGACAAGGCACCGCTTTGAATCGGTCGGATCGAGTAAACAAAGAAAAATAAATACAAAAAAACCCGCCGATTCTGAGCCATATGTCCGACGGGATGAGTCTTGTCTATATGTTATAAGAAATCAATTTCTTATAAGACAACCTCCGTAACCGACGGACTGCCCGGGGTGGTGGGGGTGGGGGGAACCATAGTTCCCGACACACCATATATAACAATGTGAGTCATATTAAAGAATCTTCTCCCGGCTCTGCTAGCCCTGTACAATTCCTGATTTTTGATTTTGCTGAACCATAATATATTCCGGTCTTGGGTTATCGTATTGTTGAATGACTCCAATTTAATTTTGTTTCGGCAAATGTCAAGAATAATTTAGTTTTTTCAAAAAATAGGCAGGCGCGGTTGTATTTTGAAATGATTATGGTTATTTTAAAGCTCTTATGGTAAAGGCAATCTTTCAACTAACCCGACCGCAACAGTGGGTCAAAAATGGTGTCCTCTTAGCCGGACTGATATTTTCCGGTAATGGTACCGACTGGCAGTATGCCCTTACCTCTTTGTTGGCCACCGGATTATTCTGTCTGCTTTCCTCAACCGTTTATATTATAAACGACTGGGCCGATGCCAAAGCGGATCGCAAGCACCCAATCAAATCGCAACGACCGATAGCCAGCGGGAAAGTGAGTCCATCGACCGCTTTTATTATGATAATAATTTTAGGATCAGCCGCGCTGGCCGGTTCGTTCTGGCTCAATTTTGAATTTGCTCTGGTTGCATCGGCGTATCTACTCCTGAACATTTGTTATACCCTGTACTTAAAGCATATCGTAATTATCGACGTCATGAGTATCGCATCCGGGTTTGTTCTACGGGCCTTAGCTGGTGCGGTCGTTATTTCTGTCGATTTTTCAGGATGGCTTTTGATCTCCTCTTTTCTTTTGGCTTTGTTTTTGGCCCTTGGCAAAAGACGCCACGAGCTGGTTCACCTCGACGATGGCGGGAAAGAGCATCGGCGCACCCTCCAAAAGTATTCCAGCTATTTCCTCGATCAACTTATCGGGGTTGTGACTCCGGCGGTTCTGGTTTGCTACCTGTTTTACGTTATTTCGCCTGAGGTTCAGCAAAAACTGGGAACTGCTTATCTATATCTGACGGCACCGTTTGTGATTTATGGCATCTTTCGCTATCTTTATCTGATTCACTTGGAGGAGATGGGGGGATCGCCAACCAAAATTTTGTTAACCGACCGACCAATCATATTTAATGTCCTGTTGTGGTTACTGACCGTTTCCTGGTTGCTTTATTTTTAATAATCAAACCGCAGGAATATTTGGCGCACGGTGACTATTGGTGGTTGACTTTTTAATTCGGTCAGTTATTTTTGAGTAGTTTTGGCAACCGGGAATATTTTTAAAATGTAAGGTTTAGGTATTATGAGCGATTCAGGACCAGTTCATGTTTCAGCCAATGGCTTGAAGAAGATGAAAGAGGAATTACACAGGCTGAAATTTACCGCTCGCCCGGAAATTGTCGCCGAGATAAAACGGGCCCGGGAGATGGGTGACCTTTCGGAAAACGCCGAGTACCATGCCGCCAAAGAGGCGCAGGGACATATCGAACGGCAGATTTCCGAAATTGAATTCAAATTGACCCGGATAATTGTTATAAACAAAGAAGATGTCGTCAAAGGGAAAGCATACCTGTTTGCCAAAGTTACTGTTGAAGATCTGGATGACGGCGAAATCGAAGAATATACATTGGTCTCACCCGAAGAGACCGATCTGGACAGAGGGCATATCTCAATCAAATCTCCGATTGGTCAGGGTCTTTTAGGTGGGGAAGTTGGAGATGTTGTCGAGATCAAAGTCCCAGCTGGTGTCATGAAATACAAAATCACCAAAATCGCTTAGCGGGCATCGCCCGTTTCTTGCTCGACGCACTATCGCTGTCTCGCCCGCTTGTGGGTATTAACGCTCGTTCGCTACACCGATCTATCTAATTTCCGTTAGCAGAGTCCACTTACTCGCCACAGCCATCACCTGTTCTAACGATCACCCCTAACCATTCACCGTGTTCAAACTGCTTCACATTAAATGTTAAGCTTGCGGCCTAATTAAAAAGCCTTGCGACAAACTCCCCCAACGCAACCTGCCAGCGGCTCCGGCGATGTATGAATTGGTCCGGTCGCAATTCCGCTTTCCTGCAGATCGACGCATCGGTATCAATCACTTTTTGACGGAATTGCGCAATCAGATCATGATCGGTTATGATGGCGACCGATTCCTGTTCGTAATTATAGCTAAAGCAATCAAAGTTTGACGAACCAACGACCAGCTGTTTATCATCAATCAGCATCGCTTTCAGATGCGTCATCCGATCCGGGTAAAGATGCAAATCAAAGCCGTACCGAAATGATTCCGACTCAATCAGGTGCCGCATGTACATCTTGTTATTATGCTCAGGGGTAACGACCGTTACCGCCACTCCATTTTGAACCGCTTCACCCAGATGCCCGGTGAATGGTTGCGACAAATAGGGCGATTGAACATAGATAGATTTGTTAGCCGACTGAATCAAATCAATGACTCGTTGAAACTGTTTGTGATTGTTCTGCCCATCACACGAAATCAGCTCAATCTGGTCAAGCTTGAGGGCATCTCCCAGGTTCTTTCCGTCCCACGTCCCCAGAAAATCGGTTTTGAGAAAACTGGTCGCTTCGACGCTTTCCAAACGGACCATCATGTCATGCCACTCGAAATTATGTTCGCTAAAATTTATCCCACCGAGGTAGCAAATATTATCGTCGATTATCAGAATCTTTTTATGATTGCGTAGTGGGACTTTGTGCATCAAAAATCCGAAGCGATTGACAAACTTTACCTGTGCGTCTGATTTTTCAAGCGCGGCCATCATCCGGGTCGTGCAGGATTTTTCTTTCCACATTTCAGGGTCAAGCCAGTTGATCGGAGCATAAATAAGTTTATCACTCAAGACATGCTCGGTATAATAATCGATGATAATCCGACGATCAGTCGCTGGTGACGAAACGATGCTGTCGGCCAGCATCATGCCGGCTTCATCCCCTTCAAATGACAGGGTCTGAACATAAACAGTTTTCTGCGCCGCCGCGATGTCCGCTTTGAAACGATCCCAAAATGCGGCGGAATCGACCAGCAATTCCATTGTCATCTTTTTACTCTCAACTTCGATATTATTCCCCTTTGATTACTTTTCGATAGTTGAGAGACCAATCTTCCACCGTCGTTTGGCATCGCCCAAAAACTGTGTCCGCCGCATCCGGCCCGATTTCAACCATGCTGTCATCATGTGAATCATAAAAGGCCAGAAATTTCAGCATCTGTTTTAACCTTTTGTTGAAAGTGAAAAAGGCGGAGTACTTAGCCAGCCAGACCGGCACCGTTTCAATTTTCAGATGCGGGTAGGAGATCGACAAAAACCGGCGCAAGGCATCGGGGATCGACATCTTCTCTGCGCCAAAAACTACAAACTGCTTATTGTCGGTCCGTTCGTCTGAGAAACATTGAGCCACAATTTTTGCGTAATCGGATGCGGCCAAAAAGTGGAACTCAGTTTTGCCCGACCCGACATAGACAACTTTCTGCCCTTGACGAAACAGAGGTAGCGATTCAAAGAACCAGCTCGGTTTTAAAATTGTATAGGTTATCCCGGATTGCATGAGAGCTTTTTGTGCTTCGACTTTTGCTTTTATCATCGAGAATGATCCGTTTTTTTCCCAGGCGCTGGCTCCCGATATCTGGACAATTTTTTTTATCCCGCACTCGACGGCCGCTTGGTAAATATTTTTGGCTCCAACCTCTTCAATTTCAATATACCTCTCGTCGGAGTAGCCTCCTTTGAGATTGATATAAACCTGATCGCAGTCCGACATTGCCATTTTGAGCGATTCGATATCAGCCACATCGCCGGCGACGCATTCGACCTGTCCGCCAAATATAAGATCAGCCCTCTCCAGATTACTGGACATCACCCGGAGATCATACTTATCGTTATACAGGCGTGTGACAACCGGTCGTCCCAGCATGCCGGTTCCCCCCACGACAAGAATTTTCGGCATTAATCAATTCTCCCAAGCAGGTTTAAGTACCGGGAATGTAACGGGATGAACACTCGATCATCAACAAAAACAGCCCACGAGTGGGTTTTCTTGCTCGTTCGTGGCAGTTGAGGCACTAAAAGGGCGAATTAAGTTTGTTTGACATATCTTCAATTGCTCGTGTATAATTAGACGAATACAAAAACGATGATAATTTTACCATCGGAGGTGTATCTTTGGGAATTAATGCATACAAAAGCCTCTCTAATTGTAAACTCTCTCCAGCAAAACTGAGATGGATCACCGGACTAGTTTTGGTCGTTGGCATAATACTGTTACTTACTGGTTGTCCCGATCCAAATAGGGAGATCGAATTTCAGAAGGGATCGAAACGGGTGGAAAAGCTGGAGATTCCGTTAGTAAAAGATTCTCTGAAGTTGGTTCTTCAAGGTACAGGTGGTTGCCGATATGGGTCCAATGATTTTGTTTTGAATTATTATATTGAGTTATATTGTCATGAGGAGTGTGATGATATTATCTACTATCCCGACTCTTTGGAATTATTCTTATGCAATAAGCGCATAGCAATTCGTCATTTAGAGCAATATAAGACAAATTTTAAAAAGCACTGGGTTGTAAAAAGATATGGGATAGATGTAAGACTTAATGCCAGAGAGTGCCTGCTTGAATTAGATCGAAATGATGCCTTTGATACAAACTTCCTCAAACTCTATTTCGGTAATATGGTATATTTTAGGAGGGAGAAAATCGGAATTGATACGATTTATGCTTACGATCCTAAGGCAAAGAGCGCTCAACACTAAAGCAGTCGGTACTTAGAATTGTTTGCAAATGTTCGACGAAAGCTTTCCGTCTAAATCATCTGATCCCGCCTGTCGGGAACCGCTCCCGCTTCGCCAAGAAAGGGCACTCGTGCCTTTTACTCACGTTCCAGAGCTTCTATTCTTGTCCTGAGCTGTTCGTTTTCCGCCTTGAGTTCCTTTACCGCTTCAACCAGGAGGGCTGTGATTTTACTGTAACTAACACCGGTCAAGCCTAATTCGTTTTCACCAACAGCTTCCGGCACAACCTTGATTACTTCCTCAGCCAAAAAACCAATCTGGCGATCTTCCGAAAAGCGAAGTTCAGGGTATTCATCGGTGCGAAGATCGTAATAATACCCGTTCAACCGGCTTACTTTCTCAAGCGCTTCATCAATTGGTACGATATTACGCTTGCCCTTAGTGTATGTATATGTATACACATCACCTGAGAACCAACCATTCCCCATAACTGTCAGAGCCTCAACAGGGTCGGTGGTACCTATGCCAACTTGGGCACCGGCTTCATTAATTCTCAAAACAATTGACTCTGGCTCAATCAAACTTCCCCGGAACAGGACAAGTTCAGTTTGATCGGCCAATACGGATGTCCGAACTGAACTGCTGTCCGGTTCACCAGCTCCACCCGCAAAAGCACTGGCAACGACCATATGAGCCTGACCGATATTGGTGGACATCCGGGCTGTGTGAGTACCGGCATCCATCGTGGCAATCCCGAGGTCCATATAAGCTCCTTCAAGACCGTTTACATGGGTATTTGCCCATTTGTCGCCGGCAATTGCATCTCGCTTCATAAGTGATATGTCAGCCGAAGTTGGATCGGCAGACATCAGTATTGAAACGCTGTCTCCGCCACCCAGATCATTTGTCATAGCCATATGGGCAACATAATTTACTCCGACATCAATCGCTGAAGCCCCCTCAGGAGTTTGAAGAGCCATAGTTGTTTCGATACCATCGGTGGTTACTTCGAAGGCAGGGGGGCAGGGGTCAGATTCACATGGATCAGGCGGATATAACTGTAAGGTTCCGGGATAAGTTTTTATGTCGCCATTTACCCTTTGGGAAACAGCCGCTCTGGCTGTTGATGCCAACAATGTTCGAGGTGATAGTTCATCTCCATCTTCAACTCTGATACCCAGGTATAGATTTTCCCCATTGAAAATAGAATCGGGCAGGGCGTTGACTGAACCAAGGAGGATACTGAATAATCCTGCGGTCACCTCTACATCAGAATGGGTTTCCATCCAAAGATATTCAGGATCGGCGGTATTATTATGAATTGAAAAAGTTATGACAACTCTGGAATTAAGCGGTTCACCGCT
>JAUUYJ010000013.1 GCA_030588275.1 Candidatus Zixiibacteriota bacterium
CCTGTTGCCGTTGTGCTGGTTCCACCATCCAGCGCAACGCTGTAGGTCGAAGCCGCTACGTCAAGAAGCAGATTACCGGTATTGATACCATTGGCGGCGGTTCCGAGTTCAAGAAGAGTGGAACCACGACCGAGAGTACTGGCATCGCCAGCTTTGTTATACAATGTAACCGTTGAAGCGGCAGCATACTTGACCGAAGTAATGTCGGTCCGGAAGTTGTCAAAGCTAACGATGGCATTGATACCAGAATGCTTGGTAGTATCAACCGTCATATTTAAGGCATCTTCCAAACGATAAGATTCAGATCCTTCAGTATTCAACTGGATCGAATAATCGGAACCTTCATCAAATGTGGTAAACGACAAGCTATTGCTTCCGGAAACAACGGAAGACTGGAGAGCATTGACGGCGCCGCCAAAAGCGGTGGCAATAGCAGCGTTGAGTGATGTGTTCAAAGCGGCCATCGTACCATAGGCACCGGTAGCCATCGTAACCGTATCGGTCATGGCCGAAGCACCAGTCGCTTCTGATTCAACAGTAAAATTGAGCGTACCCAACGAAGCACCACGCGAGTTGGTGTCGGACGCTATCGTACCAACGCTGGCGCTGGCCGCGCTGAAGCTTTCAACGTTCAGCGAATACTGAGTACCGGCATTACTTGTTACAAAAGCAAGTGTCGCGCCACTGGCAGAACTGGTAGCCTGAATCAAGTTACCAATGTCGTTGTCAGCAGAAATCTGTGCATTAAACATAGCCGCGACGTTGGTGGCAGTACTGTTAGAAGCGATTGTTATTGAGAATGTCTTATTAGCAATAACCGATTCGCCATTCTGCTGATAACTCAAAACTACCGTAGCAGTACCTTCGTTGCCAACCGTAGCGGCAAAACCGGTGGTACTGGAAACGCCAGCAGAAGTTTGAGCCGCCTGGACGTTAAAACCATTACCCCAGGCATCTGTGATAGCAACTGAACCGGAAGTTTTGGAGGCAACATCGGAAGCCTGAACAACATCGATGTTATGGATACCATCGACTAAATTGTCAGGATTACCGGCGGTTCCGGATAACGAAATACCCAAAGAGGTAGTATTCAAAGTGGCTGTAGAATCAGTCACCTTGGTCACCTGCAATGAATGCGCACCAGTATTAAGACCACTCTCAATAACAGACATATTTGATGAGTTGGCACTGGTGATAGTCGCAGTATTAGCGTTGGAACCATCCAGAAGCTTCTTGGTACCGAACTGAGTGTTAACGGCAATACGATCTATGGTGGCCAAAGCGTTGCTGATTTCAGCCTGATCGGCAGCCAACTGATCGGTATCGTTGAAGCCTTCGTTAGCCGCATGAATGGCCAATTCTCTCATGGAGATCAACAAACTGTTGAGCTCGTTGAGGGAGCCTTCAGCGGTCTGAATCATATTGATTGAACCTTCTGAGTTTTCGATGGCTCGACCAAGACCGGCGATCTGTGCCCGGAACTGTTCGGAAATAACCAAACCGGCCGGATCATCACTGGCACGGTTAATACGATAACCAGAAGATAACTTTTCCATCGAACCGGCCAATGCACGGGTTGTGCCTGTCAAGTTGCGATGAGCATTAATAGCAGCAATGTTGTTGTTAATTCGAAGTGACATTTAAGTGTCCTCCTTGAATCGTTGTCGAGACATCCTTGCCCGCAACGTCCATTGAAAATCTATTGGTATTGCCGCCGTCCATGGCATTTCTCCATATTCAATCTTTTATACTAAGCTTTGTAGTACTACTCCCCCTTTCATATCTTTGGCTTTTTATACATATATCACAATCGGTCTATTTGGTATTTAGATCGGCAATTCCGCCTGAGACTTAACCTTATTGGAGGTCTGGCAAAATGAATTTAACGGCCCCGACGACAACGATTTATCAGGTTGCAACAAGGCTTTCAATAGCCGCCAATTTCTCCTGAGCCGGCTTACATCCCGGATTGATTTTCAAAACCGCCCGATATCCTTGTACTGCCGCCTCCTGGTGATTTAGCTCATAGTACGCCTCGCTGATATTGAATAGACAGTTGAAATCGTTGGGGTTCTTTTGCATACAAAGTTCATATACCGGTAACGCCTCTTGATAACGACCCAGAAGAGAAAACAGATCACCGATAATTTTTAAGACTTCAACATCCTCAGGGAAGTGACCGGCATATTTGGTCAGGCAGGTTAATGACTTTTCAATCTGATCAAGCCGCGCATAGACAACACCCAGATTACGATAAACCGGATAGCTGGCCGGATCATTATCAATCAACTGCTCATAAATTGCACAGGCTTTTTCATAATTCTCAATTTTGAAATAACAGTTCCCCAGATTATTGAGGCACCTGATCTGATTCGGGTTGGATTTTAGTGCTATTTTGTAAAGTTTGATAGCGGTTTCATATTGACCCATCTCATACAGAATATTGGCCGATTCAAAGTACAGTTCAAAACTCTCCCCCTTGAGGTCAACCAGCCGGTTGATCTGAGCCGTTGCCAAATCATATTTCTTCATCTTGAGCAGTCGTACACCGTAGCTAAGAATAATTTGGGCTACGGGAGGATCGGTATCGACCGCCTGATCATAAAATGGAATCGCCTCATCGAAACGACCTTGAAAATATAACGCTTCACCACAACCAAAATTACCATTAAGAGATAACGGGTCGGAGGCAATCTCCAGACGAAACATCTCCTCCGCTTTTTTATAAGCCTCTTTGTCGAGATACATTTTCCCCAGGCGGCTGTGCGTATCTTTGAATCCACCCTTATTTTTGAGCACTTCTTCGTAACACCGGATCGCCTCATTAATCTCGTTATTCCGATGGGCAATAACCCCTAAAGCAAAATAGGCGATATGACGCGAGTCCAAATACCGAAGAATGATATTCTCAACCTCATCATCTGCCCTGTACTCCTTCTGAAGGTGGAGGTATTTATGATAATGCTCACGCGCTTTATCGTCCCGCCCGGTATCCAGATAAATATGCCCGAGGGTCATATACGAATCAAGATAGCCACTTTTTTCCTCCAGAGCATCGAAACAGCTTTTCTCGGCCGCCTCATACTGCTTGAGAGATAGCTGGCCGGCCGCCTTTTGCTGAAAAGCCATAATCCTTTGACCGAGATACATACTTAATTTTGACTCAGGACTCTCTATAACTTTGGATGCGTAAAAAACAATCTGCCGACTAATCTCTTCTTCATGGCTATGACCGTACCCGAACAGTAATTGAGCCATATTAAAATTGGCAAAGATATCGTCCGGGGCTTCTTCTAACTGTTTCTCCAACAAGGCACGGGTTCGAGCAATTTTTTTGTCCAACTTGTCCCGCGACAGATCATAACCGTAATGGTACAAATGAACATTGCAACGAACCGGCTGCATACCATCCGGAATATCCAAACGATTATGAACAATTCCAAAATAGTTGAGACCAAGCTCCCGTCGGAACAACCGCACCGAGGGCAAAAAGGATGAAACCTTTCCGGTCTCCGGTGATTTGTTATAAACCGAAATTGAGATCAGCTTAATATCCGGCTGGCAGGCAAAGAAACGAAGCTTGACTATTTCACTTTGGGGAAGTTCCTCATCAGCGTCAATTATAAAAATCCAATCGCCGGTCGCATAACGTAGCGATTCGTTTCGAGCCGAGGAAAAATCACCCTGCCACGGGAAATGATGCACTTGGCAATCGAACTGATTAGCAATTTCGACCGTCCTGTCATTCGACCCGGTATCGACTAAAATTATTTCATCCGCCAACTCCCGTATAGAAGCGAGGCATCGCGGTAAAAATTCCTGTTCATTTTTTACAATCATGCAGACCGAGATAGTCGGACGACGGCCACTCATCCCAGCTGTTTTTCGCATTGCCAGAGAATCGGGAACGGCTGAAATACCTTGCTTGATAGTTTCGGTCGCCTCCTCCTCCCTTCCCAATGAAATCAACAAATATGAAAGGTTGATAAATGGGGAGTCGTAATTTGATTTAAGCGTGATCGCCTCCCGAAAATTTTGTTCTGCTCCATCATGATCACCAAGCTCAATTTGAGCCACACCATAAGCATTGAGAAGCTGGTGTTTCTGTGATGCAGTCGAATCCCAACGACCTGATTGTGCCGTTTTCTGCAAGCCATTGGGGAGATTACTCAATCTGCTGAAATATTGCTTGGCATAGCTTACTGCTTTTTCATAATCACGCAACTTGGCATAGATAATGGCCGTCACAAACGGAAAATCAAGGCAGTCCTCCTCATATCGATTTCCTTCAAGGGCAAATATCAGAGCCTGTTCCGGTTGTTCCAATTGAGTATAGGCGAATGATAAAAGACGACAAAGTTCCAGGTGAACTGTCCCCCCTGTGGTTGGCTTTTGGTCATACAGCGCTTGACCAATCTCCATCGCCTGTGCCGGCTGACCGGACTCAAGACAGGCATGGGCCTTACGAAATCTGCTCTCAAATTGATCAGCATCAACCGTTACCGAAACGGAATTATTTTGCCCCGTTCGCTCCTTCGATGCAGGCGAATCTATCATCGGTGAAGGTTTGACAGTTTTTTTATTTTTGTCCATAATTTACACCTGATTTAACTTGAAAATGCGGACTTAACTGGGAGTTTAGAATGTTTTGTAACACGGCTTCCTGCCGGCCGCCTCATCGGCGGCCATCCTTATCCATTAATTTCGAGTCAGGATCGGGCTTACACCAAAGCCGGTTGTTTGTCTCGCTGAGAACTTTTCTGTGCATCACTCGACTTCGTATCGGTAAGCAAATGATGCCTGATTTTGTACTTCGAATTAACCAGCACCATCTGCTTGGCCTTATTGGTTTTTGAGTTGATAAGAATCGGTCCCTGAAGGTTGATCGTCATGGAAGTATAGTCACGCGGAATCGTGACAATCGAATAAGCCAACACATCCTCCGGGTTGCGCACCGACAGCTCTTCTATTTCTTTAGGATTGACCTCAACCGTATAATCCGGGAAAAACAAGAGCGGATCGACGACGACAAAGGCAACCTCAGGATCTTCAACCGATTGAAGCCAGCGGAACGGCTCAAAATCGGCCGTTTCAATGATGGCATAACGGCTTAAATTTTCAAATCCCAAAACCGGCTTGGTCATTGTTATAATGAATTCCTCGGCGATCTCCAGAGGGCCGAAACGTGCGGTTGCAATCTTCATATCCTACTCCATCTTTTCCAAATTAACGTATAAAATCCACTAATGACATTTGCATTGTTTTTGAGCTGGCTAAAAGAGCCGCTTGATACAAATTCTCCTGCTTGGCCAATTCGCTCACGAGGTAAATAATGTCGGCATCTTCAGTCTCCGAGAGCACTTTGGTAACGCTGACGCTGGTTGACTCCAACCGATTTAAGGTAGTATCAAGGCCAGCCATCCGTGCCCCGACCAACGCCCTGGAGGAGAGTAACTCCTTCATTGACAAATCCATGTTTTCTATCAAACGCCCGACCAACTCCTGATCCTGATCCTCAAGCGCCTTAACCAACAGCATCATAGAACCGATCATATCGGGCGACCCGGCAATGCCCAGCTCATTGGCCGCTCGTGATGATCCTTCATTTTCGATTATCAAGGTCTTATCAAATACATTTGAGACAACTTCGATACCGGTCATGGAAGCGTTGATCGATGCGCTTATTTCTAAACCGCTGGCATTAATGGCATTGATAACATCCCCGACAGTGCTTGCCCCGGACAGATCAATCAATGCCGTTGAACTTCCCTGCGAAATCCTGATCTGCCCCAGGTCAAAGCCCGCCTGGGAATTTAAGAGGGACAATGGACTGTTTAGCGTTACTTGTGGGGTAATGGAACTACCAATGTATTCGGTATTGATATCAGCCGCCAAACCAAGATCAGCGGCGGTAGTTTGGGCACCGATATCGCTTATGGAAAAATCTTGCCGAGGTGCTAAATCATCACCGGCAAGCATCGGATCAATCGATCCGATTATTCCCAGATCATGAGCGGTCGTAATATCGTCCGACGAATTTTCAACTACAAGACCGAGTGGTATTGCACTCGTATCGACAATACTCAAGCCATTACCGTCAGCGTTGAACCCGACCATAACAACACCAACGCCAAAACGAGCATCAAATTCCGCCTGCATCGCGGTAATCGTATCACCGACCGTTGTTGATCCTGACAGATCAATCGAAAACGAAATGGAATCGTCAGCGTTGTGAATCAATATCTCAGCCGGATTATCAAAAATTCCGCCTCCGCCGTTCAAGTTCGCCAGAGGAGTATCGGTCGAAATCGAATTGATCGATGGAGGTGCCGGTAACCATTTCAACGACGCACCAGATTCGGAAACCGCTACCTGCAGACCACTTCCTGCCGCGGTCAACTGATCATTAATACTGGTCACAACATCATCAATAGTTGTCGGAGGTATCGGATTATTCAGATCAATAACGATCGCCGGATTACCGAGATTATTATCCAAAACTTCAAAAGTACCCGGAACCAGATCAATCCCACTACCCATATTCAGATCTGCCAAAATGGAATTGAGATCAATGCCGATATTCCAGTCGGTATCTTCTCCCAGGGTCATAAACTGTTTGAGGAATATATCCTGACCGATAAAATTCTTTTGTATGCGCGAGCCGGAATCAATCTCTAAATCAATTATTCCCAGATCACCCTGATATTCCGCCCCGTTTCCAGATATCTGAAAGGCCGCCGTCCGAGTTAAATGGCCAGAATAAATATACTTCCCATCTTCATTGGTATTGGCCAACTGAATAACCTGATCAAGGATTGAGCGAACCTCATTGGCCGATGCCAACCAGGCTCCATCCTCGCCGGTATTGTTATCCGATGCCATACTCAAGGCGACCTGCTTGGCCGACAGAAAATAATTATTCAGATCGGCAAGGCCATTTTCATAATTCGCCATCGACCGCGTTCCGGAATTGATATTCCCGATATACTGTTTAATTTCAGTAAGACGGGTACGGTAATTGAGCGCATGTTGCGTTCCAATCGGATCATCGGAGGGACTGTTTATTCTCCGCCCAGTCGAAAGTTGACTCTCAATTTCCATAAGCCTGGATACGTTTCGGGACAAATTAAAAATTGACCGATCCATTATCATTTGTGTCGTTACTCTCATAGTTCGCCTCTATAATCAATCGTCGTAATAGACGAAATCGCTGTCGTGCCCCACTCCAAACAGTTTTTCAAAAATTGTTTTTTTGGATCGACGACTCTGATCACCTTTTTTCTTACGTCGGACCATTCGCCCATAACTGGTCGCCGGGTCCTCAAACTTCTCCACATCTTTGTCGCGCTTTCCAAAAAACATCTTCACTCCCTGCCAGTGTCTGGCCGCGTATTACGATCATTACTTCCTTTGAATTTCACCGGTGGCCGTTTCTTTTTAGAACTGTCACCCTTTTTTATCTTATCCTTAAGGATTTTCATGACGTTAGCCAGATCCTCCTTTATTGTGCGAGCCGCCTTTTGATTTTCGTTTTGAATCTTGACATATATCTCCTCGCGATGAACAACCACTCGCAAAGGGGCATCTATTCCCAATCGTACCTGGCGACCATAAATACCAAGAACGGTAACCTTGATATCATCGCCGATTGTAATCGACTCCCCCAACTTCCTTGTTAGTATTAACACATCACCCTCCGTGGTGCATAATGCCTGTAGCGGATACGACGTTAACGCCCAACGACTCCCATGCCGTTAATCAGGGTTCCCAACGCTTCATCCATAAATGTTATAATCCTGGCCGCAGAATTAAAAGCATGTTGCATCTTTATCATCTCAGCCATTTCTTCATCCAGCGATACTCCCTGTACCGACTGACGAGAATTATCTATTTGTGCAATTAAGGCTTCGTAATTCCCTTTATAAACTTTTGCTTCGTGAGACTCGACTCCAATTGATCCAATCATTGAATTATAAAAACCTGAGATACTGGTCGTCCCAAACGACATCGTCAATGAATGACGCAGGTCATGAATCGCCAGGGCGTTAGAGTTATCCCCTTCTCCGCCGCTTTGTGATGCCGCAACCAAAGTTGGGTTGCTTTCGATTCCGGTGACTATCCGAATGTTGCCGGCATCGGTGTAATTCGGATCAAAGAAATTCAAACCGGCGGCGCCATTGAGATCAAACCCATTCTTGTGAATACTGTTAACTTGGGTTACCAGCGCTTCGGCCAATTGATCGAGCTTATCCAGTATTTTGGGGATAATTTCATCACGCGTATCGATCAACCCCTTAAGTTCTCCACCGGTTATCTTGATTCTTGACTTGGTTCCCTTCCAGACGATATCATCTTTTACATTATCGCCGGCGCTATTTACAACCGTACCGAGTTGAAAGGAATCGGCCGCTTCAACGACACCGAGCCCGCTGATATATACAGATAGCGACCCATTAGCCTCTTCCCGAGTCGTTAAATCGACAACGCTGGACAGTTGATCAAGGAGATGATCTCTTTGATCCCGCATATCATTGGCCCGTTGACCGCCCAGCTCCTCACTAACAATAATTCGATTCAGATTTGCAATCTGGGATGTGTACTGGTTTATCTGATCGACGCGAGATCGTATATCGGCGTTGGTCGCCGTCAACTGATCATTGACCTGGCGATCCAGCGAGTGAAGCGAATTGACCAACGAGCGGGTATTGGAGATAACCGCCGAGCGAGCCGCCTCTGACTGCGGATCATCAGACAAAGCCAGCCAACTTCCCCAGAAATTATCAAGAGAATGACCCAAGCCGTTTTCATTCGGCTCACCAAAAAAAGCTTCAATCTGAGACAGAGCCTTTTCTTTAAAGTTCCATTCACCCATCGAGCGATTCTCACGACGATACTGCTGGGTCAAAAACAGATCCCGAATATTGCTGATGCGGCTGGTCGTCACACCATTACCAATATTGTAATTGGCCATCTCTATCGGCATTGCCGACGTCGTGTATGCCTTCTGACGAGCATAACCGGGGGTATTGACGTTAGCCAAATTATGGCCGATAACCGTCATCGAAAGTTGGTGCGTCAGAAGCGCCCTTTTTCCTATTTCGAGACCTTGAAATAAACCGCCCATATCAAGCTCTCCTATTCAATCCGAGCGAGGCACCCTCACGATTGATACCGCCCCGGCGATGGTAAACCTGGGGACCAACCGGAATCTGACCGATTGTGGCTATCGTGTGATGTATCTGCTCCATCGATTGTTCAACTAATAAGGCGTTGCGCATCCGAGTTTCTTCAATCCGCTCGTAAAGACTTAGGATTGTTTCCCGTAAATTTTTTAGCTGGGCCGCTTCATTGGGGTCGGCCATACTGCATATTTTGGCAATATTTAAATCTTCTTCGGTCCCCTTAAGGCGGCGAATTTCATCAACCGTTTCAATCCGACTTTTTTCGAGTTCCTGGGATAACAGAACCACCTTCTGCAAATTGGAGGTTGCCTCTTTTAACTTGGCGTGATCTCGACCAACCAAGGCCTTCTGCTGAACTTCCAGATGATGCAGGAAATTTTTGAACAGTCGGGCCTCTTCGGCAATGGTAGTGACGAGACTTTCCAATAGTCTGGTAATATTATTATCCACTCTATTTATGTCGGCCATACCGCTATTTCTCTTTAGCTCAATCATTTGTGCTAATCGTCCTATCGTCGGCTATGGAGTTCGCCCAACACTTTTTCAACATAATTCTCTGTTTCAGGAAACGGTGGAACACCATTGTATTTTGAAACGTTTCCCGGTCCGGCATTGTATGCCGCCAATGATAATTTCAGATCCCCATCGTAGCGTTCCAAAAGCTGGCTTAAATATTTTGCTCCACCCATAATATTCTGGGTCGGATTAAGACTATCGGTAACACCCAAATCGGTCGCTGTGCTATCGGTCAACTGCATCAATCCCCGCGCCCCTTTGGGTGAGACAACATCTGCCCGCCCCGACGACTCGGCCATGATAACCGAATAAACCAAACGGGGTGGCAGGTTATAACGACGTGAAGCGTGGTCGATGATTTTCCCATATTTCTCAAGCACCGGATCAGAACTGATCGGCTGAAGGGATGTCGTCTGGATCGGAAGCTCCACCGCTTTGACCTCATCTGGTTGATCTTGAGTCGATTTCGTACCGGATTGAAGCGACAAGCTTTGAACTGGCTGGTAATTTCGGACTCGATCGGGAATTTCAGTCGGCATTGTTTCCGGACGTTGAACCGATTCCGCCTCCACCGATTTTACCAACGAATTATAAAGTATATCAGAAAGCGATCCCTGTGATTGACCAGCCATAGTTTTAGCCAATTCCTCATCAAAAATCGAAGTATAAACCTCCTGTCCCAGGCCGCCATTGGTCAGCTCACTCTTCGGAATCGTTTTCCGCATCGACTGCAACATCTGAAGGGTGAAAAACGATTCAAACTCCTCAGTCGCCTTCCGCAGTTTTAGCTTTCTCTGATCAACTGCCTCCCCCTTACCTTTACTTAACTTAGTCGGATCGGCAACAGACTTGAGTAGCTGATTATTTTCGGCCACAATTTTCATTACATCAATACCAACTCAGCTCTGAGAGCTCCAACCTCTTTGAGAGCCTGGAAAATGGCGATGATATCTCGTGGCGTGGCTCCAATGTTGTTTAGCGCGGTGGCAATTTGCGAAATCGTTACGATTTCCGGGAATTTTAAAACCCGAGCAATTTCGTCGGTTACGGTTAAGCGGGACTGCGACGTAACCACCGTTTCCCCATCCGAGAACGGTTCCGGTTGCGATATAACCGGGGAAGTCCTTACCTCAATGGTAATGCTTCCATGGGCTAAGGCGACCGGAGCAATGGTCACATTCTGTCCGGCCACAATAGTGCCGGTCTTTTCATTTATAACAACTCTGGCAACAACATCAGGAGTCACCCGCATCCGTCCAATACTGGAGATAAATTTCAAGCGATCATTCGGATGAGACAACGAATCTGGAACCTGGACGCGAACCGCCCCTTCATCAACAGCAAAAGCGGTTAATCCATAGTCGCGATTGATCCGCCCGACGATCCGGGATGCGGTTGTATAGTCGGGGCTTTTTAGCGTCAGATAAATATCTTTCCCCTGACCTGTCTCAGGTGGTGACATCTTTACCAAACCACCAGCCGGAACTCGTCCCACCAGCGTATAGTTGTTGACGATCTTATTCCCATCTTCCAGTTGAATATTGAACCCACCGATTGAGACCGGACCCTGGGCCACCGCATAAACGGTTCCATCCATCGACGACAGCGGGGTCATCAAAAGCGTCCCACCCTGAAGCGATGAGGCATCACCAACCGACGAGACTGTCACATCAATTCGACTTCCCGGCCTGTGGGAGGAGTTGATGCGAGCCGTGATAATTACAGCCGCAACATTTTTTACTTTGACTTTGTTGGCATCAACAGTCATTCCCATCCGCTCCATCATATTTGTGAGCGACTGTATGGTAAACTGTGTCCCTTTGCCATCGCCGGTTCCGTCAAGACCGATAATCAGTCCATATCCGATCAAATCGGTTTCGGCATCGTTAGTATAATCGGTCACATCCTTGATCCGAACCGTCGATCCAACCGCTAACGAAACGCTCATCAGGATCAAAATCATCAAACCCAGTATTTTTCTTAATGTATTCATCGCATCACCTAAAAGAGCCAGTTAAGGAAGCGGATTATCGGTCCGGGTCGGGTGGCCGTATTGGTCGGCCCCTTACCCCGATATGCTATCTGGGCATCGGCGATAAGATACGAATCGATGCTGTTGTCCGGGTTGACATCTTTTTGCCTGACGACACCGCTGAGGGTCAACGTTTCCTGATCATTGGATATTCCAACGACTCGGCCCCCTTCAATAACCAGGTCACCATTATCCTTGACCGCCACGACCGTTACCGACATTTTGGCACGCAGGCTCCGATTGCGCAGGTTTTCACCCTTGCCATCAAAGCTGTTTTTATTCTGACCTTTGGCACCAAACATTGGAATAAAATCAAGGAGTCCAGTTCCCGGTCCACCGGAAGTTTCAAACTTGCCCGTTTTTTCCGCTTTGGTTTCCGACTTATTAGTCGCCTGAGCGCTCTCATAAATATTAACCGTCAGGATATCCCCGACGTTGTGCGCCTTGATGTCAGAAAACAGGGATTGTCCCTGCCCAAAATCTCCCGCACTAACTTTGATGGTAAATGGGAGAAGAATCAATATTGCCGTGACAATTAAAATTCGCTTCAGTTTCATACTATCCTCCATGATATCAAAAGAGTAGTTCCACTACTCCCGGGGCGGTGATTACACCACTTAATATTTTTTTTGAATCGATATTCTTTACTTTAATCGTTTGCCCGATCCGTCCATCCTGCAACGCCTCACCCCGCACACGAATTTCAAACAGCCCACTACCACCAACAATTGTTACCGGCTCACGCTTTTCTATGTCAGGAATCAACTCCGTCCGCCGTCTGGAAACGTACCGCCCAGCCTGAAGATTTTGCATCGCCCGATACCCGATTATTTCTTTGGCATCGGTTAGCATCTCTTCAGTCAGCGAAGTCACTTCAAAGCGACGAAGTTCAAACAGATCCTCGGTCAGTATTTCATGACGTTTGATCCGATCAACCGGAACCAAAAGCTCAGAGAAATGCCTCACATCCAACGTGACCGTTCCCTTTTCCACCAAAGCGTTATTGTGATAAATTTCCACTCTCATCGGGAAACGACCTCGTGGGCTCGATTGTGTCATCGGGGTCGTTTCGATAATGCAGTCGGATAAATCGACTCGTTTTAATGAAGAACGAACCAGACTGATTTCGGTCCGCTCAGCAGAGAAGGCATAATCGATGAGAATTTTCGAGACCAAATATTTTTGCAAATCATCCGGTTCGGCAGATTGATCGGCCGCGCAGATACCGGAGGCACTCAAAAGCAAAGTGAAAAAAGAAAAAAATATGAAAAACCAGAAAAAACGCATTATTACCTCTTGAGATTATTTATCACCTGAGACATATCGTCTGAGGTCTGGATTACCTTGGAGTTTATTTCATATGCCCGCTGGGCGATGATCATGTTGACCATCTCATCGACGACTGAGACGTTTGAAGCTTCCAGTTGTCCCTGATCCAAAATACCAAGTCCGTCACTTCCTGGATTAGCGGTAATCGGTGCGCCGGAAGCGGGCGTTTCCAAGAACAGGTTATGCCCTATCGCCGACAAGCCGGGAGCATTGATGAATCGAGCCAGTTCGATCTGACCGATCTGTTGTGGTGTGTCGGAGCCAACGATCATGACGTTCACTTGTCCGTCGAGTCCAATGGCGAGGTCGGTCGCATCCTGAGGAATTGTTATATCCGGAACCAGGAAAAAGCCATCGGCTGTTACCATCCGTCCATCACCAGAAATTTTGAAGGCACCATCGCGGCTATATCCTGTCCCACCATCAGGCATTTGGATCTGGAAAAATCCGGTCCCGGAGATCGCCAGATCGGTCGGTTGTTGCGTTAAGCGGAGAGAACCGCCAGAAAACTCGCGGCTGGTAGCGACAACCCGAGCACCATAACCAATATCCAGATTGACAGGAACTTCGTGTCCGATCGCCGTCGATGTTCCTGCCCGACGATAGTTTTGGTACAGGATATCCTGAAAATCCAGACGTGACTTTTTATAACCGGTCGTATTAACGTTCGCCAGGTTATTGGCAATGTTGTCAATGTTCATCTGTTGCCCAACCATACCGGTCGCGGCTGTACTCATCGCTTTAATCATCTTATTATCCTTGGTTTATCTAATGCGGGTTCTTCCCACTTCATTGAGCAATGTTTTAACCGATTCATCCTGGGACTGAAGCGCTTTGGCACCAGTCTCAAACATTCGCATGGTGACAATCATATCCACCATTTCGCGAACAACATTGATATTCCCCATTTCCAAAAATCCCTGCTTAATCACGACCTTTTCAGCCGGGAGCGGCTCCACATCAGGTGGAGCAACAAAGCCTGAATTACCTACTTTTGTCAGACCAGATTTGTCGGCAAAATCGACAATTTGCAAATTGCCAACGGCGCCTCCAGCGGAGAACACCTCACCCGACTCGTTGATTAAAACTTCACCCGAACCGACCGCTATTGGTCCCCCATCACCCATCACGCGCATCCCCTCGCTATTGGTCAAAAACCCTTCACGATCCACACTGAAACTACCATTACGACTGTATATTTGCCCCGCCCCATCCGGCTGTTCAAGAATGAAAAAACCATCCCCTTCAATCGCCGCATCAAGAGGTGCATTTGTCTGATTAAAAGTCCCTTGTGAATAGTCAGTATAGATCTGGTCGATCATCGGCGATTCCCAGTCTGACTTGGTGGCCCGACTTGACCGTTGGGCCGAATTCAGCTCCTGCATAAAGACGCCATCTTTTTTGAAACCAGGTGTCGCGACGTTTGCTATGTTATTGGCCGCAATATCCTGCTTCTTAAGGCGGGGGATCATTCCGGACGCCGATTTATATATACCCTTAATCATAACTATTCCTCCGATTTGTACATTCGCAATCGCCATGCCATTGTGGAGAGGCTCTCTTTAGGCGTTGCAACGAATTGTATAGCAGAAGGTTATGTCGAGGGACTCAAAGCGTGATTAATGATTGTGTTTTGTAAAGCGGAAGATTTCTCCCTCTTCACCGGGACCGAATTACCAGATTGGGTGGATAATGACAATCATCGGAGGGAATGTTGTTTATGCTTGGCTTTGGTTTTATCAATCAGCTTATCTACGGCCAGGTCGAATGAGCGTCGGGAATGTAAGCGGCCATTCGATTTGAGATACAACGCACAATCGGCCATATATCCAAAGCAGTCAAGCGCCCCGGCCAGATAACAGCAGTTTTTAGAGGCGCATTGTTCATTTTTTTCAATATTCTGAGTACGCTTCATATCTGACTTATCGGTCTCTAATCCAATGAATTAAGCAGTTATTCAAAATCAGGATATATATTGGCAACCGTGCCTGATTCAATCCGAAAGTTACTAATCGGCAACGATTTGCAACCTGCAACATGGCCGTTTGGCCAAAATAGCTATTGGCAAAACTTAAATCATATATTATATTTTCCACGCAGTCAAATTATCCTCTTGACTAAGAGGCTCTTACATGATTTGACCGAAGTCGATAGATAAATAAACCACCAGCTTTTGTTTTCTGCATAGATTTTGCTTAATCGTAGTTAGATTGGAACATCTATTTGCCGCCATGAAATATACTGTCCTCACATTTATTGCGCTATACCTCCTGCTCCCCTCTATAGGAACGGCTCAGTTTGCCAAAAGCGATTCTGATACCCTTTGGATAGATTCGATAACGACTCATTCCGGACAGAAATCTGTCATGGAGATAAATTTTGCCAACGCCGACACCCTCAAGGCGATTGATCTGCTTCTTGATTACGGTAACCCAGAACTATTGATTGATTCGATCTCATTCATCGGGAGTCGGGTTCCGGATATTTTTCTCAAAATTGCGACAATCGATAGTAATCTGGCGCAAGTTCATA
Source organism: Candidatus Zixiibacteriota bacterium (assembly GCA_030588275.1). Lineage (GTDB taxonomy): Bacteria > Zixibacteria > MSB-5A5 > GN15 > JAAZOE01 > JAUUYJ01. The sequence goes on from JAUUYJ010000013.1 coordinate 15,592, forward strand.
TCGGTGCGATTAATTTTAATGATGAATATATTGCTCCGGGACAAGGCCTTTTTGCCCGGATATTCCTCTCCGTTCCGGATGAATTCCCAACCCAGGTCCTGCCGTTTGATACCACTTTTATTCAGACTGGTGCTTTGGTTTTTGCCAATAATAATCATGAAACCTATATCCCGATATTTGCCCAGGGTTATCTCGACAACAGTTTTGCACCGGCAGTAACCGATTCCGCCTGGGTTGATGATATTACCGTTTTTTCCGGCCAGGATTTTGACCTGCCCCTTTATTATCACAATCAATACCCGGTTAGCACAATAAAGATTCCGTTAAAATATCCGTCAGATAATATCGTCATTGATTCAATTACAACGACCGGATTACGAGGTGACATCGCGGTAATAACAAATTACGACTTCAATGATACTGAGAAAAAATTACTCATAACTCTGAATTTTACCGAGCAGGAAAAATTATTGGCCGGAAGTGGTCCCCTGGTTCGCCTTCATTTTTCCGTTTTGCCGGGCGGATCGACATTAACGACGGCACTGGATACAACAATTTATAGTGGGACCGACTTTTATGTCCAGCTGGACAAACTGTTTGGATTTATCAAAGCATATCCCAAATTTGTGCCCGGTAAGATAATAATTGATATCGCCACCGACGCTGATGATCAACAATCAGAAACTCTCCCCCGCGCCTATGCTTTGGATCAAAACCGACCCAATCCGTTTAATCCGACGACGACAATCTCATTTGCCTTGCCAACCTCAAGCGTTGTGCACCTCGAAGTTTACAATATTTTAGGGCAGAGAGTCCGGAGCCTGGTAAATCATAAATTGCCGGCCGGTGAGCATCAGATCGAATTTGATGGACGGGATGAAAACCGACAATCGCTCGCTTCCGGCGTGTATTTCTATCGTATCTCAGCTGAAGATTTCCATCAGTACCGCAAAATGATCCTGTTAAAATAAAAACTAACAATCAGCAAAAAGCCCCGGCAAGCCGGGGCTTTTTTATTGATAGGAGGTAGAGAAGGTTATCTGTTTTGAACAAAAAGTTTTGTACCGGTTTCATCATTCTCCTTCTGTTCCAGAAGGTCTAAGTCCCGGTTAAATTTCTTGTGATGACGTTCTTTTAATTTTTCATACATTTTGCGATTACGCGCCGCTTCAATAAGAAGCTCCCTTTTTTTATCTGCCTCCCGATCAATCACCTTTAACGCTTCGATACCGGCCATTTCCAATTTTGTTAACTTCAAAAAATATCGAGAATATCCACCTAACCGTTGCGGTTGGATTGTGCCAAGCAATTCCTTCTTCTCCTTATTCTGCCAATCGACCCGACTAATTCTAATATCTCCGATATCATCCTCTTGCTTTTTTCTGATCCCCATTATTTTGGCCAAATCCCTTTGCTTCTCTTTTTCCTGATGGCGCCGGAACGTGAGAATTTTATCAAATTTAAATTTGAACTTTTTCATCTACCTGTGCCGCACCTTGTGTGATCTGCGTTAAGGACGGCATCTTAGCTATCGCCTCACGCGAATCCCCCTTCTCACCAAGCTCCTGTTTGAGGAACTCGTTGATATTTTCGATACAATCAATCGAATGATCGATCTTCTCTGAAGAGCCCTTGACATAGGCTCCGATATTAATCAAGTCCTCCGCCTCCCGATACACAGCCATTAACTCCCTGATTTTTCCCGCCGCCTCTTTATGTTCTTGATCGGCCACCTCAACCATCAAGCGACTGACCGATTCGAGCACATCAACCGCCGGGTAATGATTGCGCGCCGCTAATTGGCGCGAGAGGATCACATGCCCGTCCAAAACTGAACGGACCGCATCGGAAATCGGCTCGTTAAAATCATCCCCCTCAACTAGAACGGTATATAATCCGGTGATTGAACCGATCTCTCCATGACCGGAGCGCTCCAGAATTTTTGGAAGCATGGCAAAAACTGATGGCGGATAACCTTTAGTCGCCGGTGGTTCACCCACTGCCAGGCCAATCTCCCTCTGCGCCATAGCGACTCGCGTTAAAGAATCGACCAACAGCATAACATCTTTTCCCTGATCACGGTAATACTCGGCAATCGTTGTCGCCGTTAAGATACCTTTTAGTCGAATCAATGCTGGCTCGTCGGATGTCACCGCAATGACAATTGATTTTTTGAGCCCCTCTTCTCCAAGATCTTTCTCGATAAACTCTTTTACTTCCCGGCTACGTTCTCCAATCAGCCCAATGACTGTCACGTCAGCCGTAGTCCCCTGTGCAATCATCCCCATCATGACCGATTTCCCCACTCCAGAACCGGCAAAAATTCCAAGCCTTTGTCCTTTGCCACAGGTAATCATCGTATCAATCGCCCGGATGCCGGTAAAAAGTGGCTCGGTTATGCGCTGTCTTTTTAAGGCTGGTGGTGGGTTAGCATATAGAGATCGGTAGGAACTACTGATAAGCGGCCCCTTACCATCAATCGGTTCTCCCAGTCCGTTAATGACGCGCCCCAACAAATGGTCTCCTACCGGGACGCGAAGTTTTTCACCGGTACTGGTCACAATTGAGCCGGGAGTTATTCCATCGATTGAACCCAGCGGCATCAAAAATATTGTGTTCTCTCGAAAACCAACCACTTCGGCGGTGACGCTGAATTTTGACTCAGCCGATTCGATACGACACAAAGAACCAACCGGAACTGCCGGACCTCGCGATTCGACAACCAATCCAGCGACCCGACTTACCACACCAAACTGTTTCACCAGATTAAGGTTATCGATGCGATTTAAGAGATAATCGTATTCAGGCTTCATCGGTTATCCCATCGCCGATCGCCTGCTTGATAACATCATACATAGACTCTAACCGAGCGTCAATATCTCCCGAAGCTGTTTCGATAAAACATCCGCCAACCCGCACTCGTGGATCAGCCTCAATTACCAGCTCTTTTATGGCGGTATTACTCCCCTGAAAACGATCTATATTCAACTCCAACTCAGGGA